>JAIQGH010000181.1 GCA_020072655.1 Terriglobia bacterium
GCAGGCGCTGACGATAAGTCGAGGGGTAATGGAATTTGTTGAGCCGATAAAGCAGCCACTGGGCCTCGAAGGCCGAGCCGACAAGCTGATATTCGATGCGGCGCGCGAGCTCGCGCAAATTGAGGAGCTTGGAAATGCTGCTGCGCGGGCCGAGGAGCCGCTCCAGCCGTCGTCGCAGGTCGGCTGTCCGGCCCAGGTAGGGAGGGGGCTTCACCGCGCCCGTGGCCTCGAGAGCAAGGGCGAAAACCGCGGGCGCGGAGGGGATGCCCTCCAGCGCCGAATTCTCGTCCAAGTCCGGACTGAAAGGGACCGATATTGGAAGTTGCACGCCCCGCCTCGGCCTCAGGGCGATTCTAGTCGCGGCGGGAAGAATGGGTCAAGCGAGAGAGGAAAGGCAGGCTCCGAAGGGCGGACTTGCCGGCCTATTACCTGCGGGGTAAATAGAGAGACTGTGGACATAGGCGCGGGAGTTTGCTACCCTTGCGGTAAGCGGTCCGCTCGTCGACGGCCGAGCCGCGGGAAGGGGCCGCGCGGGACTCCGTGCTCGTGGCGTGCGATCTCCCGGTCCGGCCGAGGCCAGGGCAGGTGATAAGGGATGCGAATCAAGTTATGGGGCGTGAGAGGATCGACTCCCACCCCGGAGCGTCGGAACTCGCGCTACGGTGGCAACACGCCGTGCATTGAGGTCCGGCTCGAAAACGGCACGCTGATCGTCCTCGATTGCGGCAGCGGCCTGCGCGCTCTGGGCAAGAGTCTGCTGCGGGAATTTGGTGAGCATCCCATCCGCGGTTACGTCTTCATGACGCACTTCCACTGGGACCACATCCAGGGGATTCCGTTTTTCCTGCCTCTTTATAAGAAGGGAAACATCTTCCTGTTCCACTCCGTCCTGCGGAAAGGCTTGGAACTGCGCGGGGCGGTCGAAGGCCAGATGGTGAATCCCTATTTCCCCGTGGACATGAGCGTCATGGGGTCGGTGCGGCACTTCTTCGACCTCGACGAGCGCCCCATTGATGTGAACGGGGCGATCATCAGCTCCGCGCCGCTCTACCATCCCCAGGAATGTGTGGCCTACCGCGTGGATGCCGACGGCGCTTCCTTCGTTCTGGCCACCGACACCGAACCCGGCTCGCCGTTTCACGATCGGGCCGTCCGCGAGCTCGCCCGCGGCGCCGACCTCCTGGTTTACGACGCCCAGTACACTCCCGAGCAGTTACAGGGCGAAAAGAAAGGCTGGGGGCACAGCAGCTGGCTCGAGGCCACCACCATCGCCCGCGAGTGCGGGGTGAAGCAGCTCATCCTGTTCCATCACGATCCTGACAACGACGACGTTTTCCTAGACGGCGTGGTGGAGAAAGCCCGGCAGGAGTTTCCCCAGCTCGTCGGCGCCGCCGAGGGCATGGAGATCAACCTTCCCGGCGGCTGGATCGAACAGGTGAAGTTCGCGGAAGGATTCGAACGCCGGCGCGACCGCCGCTATCGGATTCAGCTTCCCGTGCGCGTGGGCATCAAGGCTGCCAGCGGCGCGGTGGAAAGCGCCGACGGCGTCTCGCAGGATCTTTCCCGCTCCGGCATCTATTTCCTCACGCCCGCCGAGGTGCCAGCCGACGACGCCTTCGAGCTGGAAGTCGTCGTGCCCCACGAGCTCACGCGCCACGGCGATCTGGCGTTTCGCTTCACCGCCGAGGCGGTGCGCGTGGAACACCTGAACGGCGCCCTCGGCTTGCCGGAACCCGTGCAAGGCGTGGCCGCGCGCCGCCTGGAGAGCGAGGAGAAGACTCCCGACCAAGAAGCGGAGATGCCCACCACAGCCAGTACCCTCCCCCGCCGCCAACCCCGGAAAGCCTGACCGCACCCCTCCGTCAGGCACTCACAGGTTGCTGAAAAACCCCCGGGCAATGTCATTCTGAGCGCAGCGAAGAATCTTTCTCCGTTGGCGCTCAGCGTAGACTCCGCGAAGGAACACCGCCTGTGCAGAACCCAGCAAATACAGCGATCCTTCGTCCTCCCGATCAGATCGGGACTCCTCAGGATGACAACGTCAGACGATCGTCAGCATCCTGCTCAGCTCAGCGGGGGAAAAAGCCAACGAGCTTATCATAAGTGCTGGGGAGGTCTTCCGGCTCGACGCGCGTCTCGCCGATGACGGTCATGAAGCTGGTGTCGCCGGTCCAGCGGGGAAGGACGTGCAGATGGAGGTGGTCGGCCACGCCCGCGCCGGCGCACCGGCCGAGGTTCATTCCGAGGTTATATCCTTCCGGATGATAGGTCATTTCGAGCGCGTTGTGGAGGCGCTGCGCGAGCTCCATCATCTCCTGCATCGTTTCCCCATCCAGGTCGGCGAACGCCGCCAGGTGCGCATAAGGCGCGATCATCGTGTGGCCGGTGGTGTAAGGGAAGAGATTGAGGAGGACGAGATTGTGGCGGCCGCGATGCAGGATCAGGTTTTCGCGGTCGCGGGCGGGATCGTCGGCGGCCTTCTGGCAGAAGATGCAGCCTTCCGTCTTCACCCCTTCGCTGACGTAGCGGTATCGCCAGGGGCTCCACAGGATGTCCATCGGGTGAGCGCCGCCGCGTGCGGAGCGGAAGGCTAGGCGGGCGGGGCCTCCTGGGCTGTCGGTGCGTTCGAAACCGGCGGCGGAGTCGCCACCACCGCGGCTTCGCCGGCGTTGATGAGGTCTTTCAGTTCCTTGCTGGGCTTGAAGTAAGGAATTCTCTTGGCCGGGACATCCACGCGCGCCCCGGTCTTGGGATTGCGTCCGATGCGCGGCTTGCGCTGGCGCGTCCGAAAACTTCCGAAACCCCGGATCTCGATCTTCTCGCCGCCGCGCAGGCTCTTCACGATGCTCTCGAAGATGGTCTCGACGATGACCTCGGAATCCTTGCGGCTCATTTCCACCGCGCGGCAAACATCTTCGATCAATTCAGCTTTGGTCATGTTCGACTCCCGACGCGAGATTCTTTCGCCGCCTGTAGTGGCGCCCCGATTCATCGGGGCATCTGCCGGGCTCCCGGCGCTGTCGTGACAGGTTCCGCCCGGCGTTACTTGGAATGGTTCTAGGACGTCCCCGTCTCAACCACCGAGCCGGAATCCGCGTCTTCCGTCGCGGCGATGGCCGGGGGAGCTTCCGGCGTGACGGCTCCCGGGGAGCTCATCGGGGGCGCCGCCAGGGACACGTCCGAGGAAGATACCTCTTGTTCGACCCCCTTCATGCCCAGCCCGATTCTCTTCTCGGCTTCATTCACCCGCAAGACGCGGAAACGGTGATGGCTTCCCACTTCGAGCCGCTGCGGCCCGCTCTGGTCTTCGTCCATTTCTGAATTGTGGCACAGACCTTCCACGCCCTCTTCCATCTCGACAAACGCTCCAAAGGAAGCGAGGCGCGTCACTTCGCCATCGACCACGTCTCCCACCCGCGCCCGCGCGCAGAATTCCGTCCACGGGTCTCGCAGGAGCTGCCGCAAACCCAGGGAGATGCGGCGTTTCTCGGGGTCGAGGCCGAGAACCACAGCCTGAACCTTCTGGCCCTTCTTCAAGACTTCGGAGGGATGGCGGACATCCTGCGCCCACGAAATGTTGGAGACGTGGATCAGGCCATCCACGCCCTCTTCGATTTCCACGAAGGCGCCGAACTCGGTGAGGTTTCGCACCCGGCCTTCCACCAGCGTGCCGGGGGCCAGGCGCTGGGCGAGGGTCGTCCACGGGTCCGGCAAGGTTTGCCGGAGGCTGAGCGAGATGCGCCGCCGGCCGGCGTTCACCTCGAGCACGGCCACTTCGACCCGGTCGCCGACGCTGACGATCTTGGAGGGATGCTTCATCCGCTTGCTCCAAGACATCTCCGAGACGTGGATCAGGCCTTCCACGCCCGGCTCGAGTTCGACGAAAGCCCCATAATCCACCACGCCCACGATCCGCCCCGTCGCCCGGCCGCCGGGATGATACTTCTCGGCGATCCCTTCCCACGGGTCGGGCGCGAGCTGCTTCAGCCCGAGCGAGATGCGCCCTTTCTCCGCATCGAACTTGAGAACCTTGACGCGGAGCTCCTCACCCACCTTAACGACCTCGGCAGGACTCCCCACGCGCCCCCAGGAGAGGTCGGTGATGTGGAGCAGCCCATCCATGCCGCCCAGGTCCACAAACACGCCGTAGTCGGTCAGGTTCTTGACGCGGCCCGTGAGCACCGCGCCTTCCTGAAGCTGTTCGACCAGGCGGGCCTTGCGCTGCGCGAACTCCTCTTCCAGCGCCAGCCGGCGGCTGACCACGGCGTTCGCCCGCTTGTGGTTGAGCTTGATGATCTTGCAGGGAATTTCCTGGCCGATCAGCGACTCCAGGTTGTAGCGCGGCCGCACGTCCACATGCGAGCCGGGCAGGAAGGCGGGAACGCCGATATCCACACTGAGCCCGCCCTTGATGCGCTCGAGGACGCGGCCGGGGACGGTGCGCTGGGCTTCGAACGCCTTCTCGATGTCCTCCCAGGCTCGCCGCTTGGCCGCCTTCTGGTAGGAGAGCGCGACGGTACCCTCCTGCTCGTTGTAATGCTCGATGAGGACCTGAATCACCTCGCCGGGGGCGACCGTCACTTGCCCATCGCCATTCAGGAATTCGCTGCGCGGGATGACGCCTTCACACTTGAGGCCGATGTCCACCACCACTTCGCCGTTGGTCAGCTTGACCACGGTCGCTGGCATGATTTCGCCCGTCGGGTCCTCCGCCGTTCCCGTGTCAATCGGGGAACTACGGTCATCTTCCGAAAACATTGCCCTTCCTCCTCCACCACAGGCCCGACGCAAGCTTACAGGAAAGTCCTCCCATTCTACATTCGCCCGAAAACCGAAGTCAACGCGTTGTAAACGTTCATTCCAGTAGCGGCGACTTTACGTCGCCACACGAATGAACCCACCTTTTTTGTAACGGCGGCTTCACGCCGCCATGTGGATGACTGTAGCGGCGCTGTCCTCAGAGCCGAAAGCTTGGTAGCGAGGAGTTTCGCTCTCCAGAAACTCCGCGGCTGTTGCCTGACCCAACCGCCGAGCCGCAGACTTCCTGAGAAACGGAAGTCTGCGCTACCTTGCTGTAGCGGCGATCTATGATCGCCGGTCTTGTTCTTTTCCGAGTTTAGAGCCGCAGAGTTGAAGACGAACTGTGCGCTACCCTGCTACGCAGCCCGGCTGCAGCGGCGGTGTCTCCGATTGGCGGAGTCCGACGGTCCGATGCCCTTTATCGGACCAGAGATCGGACCCCACCGCCGGTTTCGCGGTGGCCACTGTTAATCCACGCTTGACATTAACCGTGCGTCCTTGAACGTGGGAAAGGCCCAGGATTGGAAGGGCGAGCAGCTCGCCCCTCAATTGTCGGTCCGCCGCTCCTTCTGCAACACCAACCCGCCGAGCCGCAGACCTCAAACGCGAGGTCTGCGCTACTCGCTACGCGACCTGCGTTTTGGCACAAAGTCTGCTATCATGGGCCTGACTTCCAAGAGGCGCGATAGCACATTTCTCGTAATTATTCCTTGACTTTTGTGGCCTCCTGTGATTACTAACGGGTACAGCGTAGCGAGGATGGCTGCGGAGAACGGCGCCAGACCGAGAACCCTTTAAGATGTGAGCTCGTTGCAACCGAAAAGAACCTCACTGAAGTGAGCAACCAGTGGGTGCGCCCATTGAATCTCACAAGGATGGGAGTTTAAGTCATGCACGAGTACTATGAGGTTGACAGGAATTCCCTGCTTGCGATTGGGCTATTGTCTTCCAGTGTGCATAGCGTGCTCTCCAAGTTGCAGTCCACAAGAGCCGCGACGGAGGAGCAGAAGAAAATACTCCGAAAGGCCATCGCCCTCGCGAAAGATGTTCGCGCTGGGAAGATTGCCAAGCCCACCCAAAACGAAAACCTCTCGTTGCCAAGACCCAGTGCTGCGAAGGCGCGAAAATTCGCCATCTGGGCTTGGACGGCTGACCACGACGCCTCAGGCAACGGTCAGAACACTTCCACGCACTTTGATCAAATAATGAGGGAGTATCTTCGGCTCTTCGAGCACATCGTGGAAACCGGCAATCTGACGCCGGATAAGGACGAGACTTCACTCCAAGCGAAGCGCTTCTTTGCCAGACTCAACCGAGTTGTTGTTGACAATTTGAATGGCTTAGTCGAAGAAGAAATGCCGGTTGGCGATTCCCGGGTGTACCAGTCTGCCTGATCTCACCTAAGCAAGACCCGCCTTCTCGGCTGGCCCTCTCAATGTCCAATCAAAACATAACAGTCCACGAACTTCTCTTTCAAACCAGTCGAACGATTCGCACACTGCAGGAATCCTTCGTCCACGCGTTAATCGGCGAGTGACGTGCCCCCCGAAAACTGGTCCAGTGGAAATGTGAGTTCTCGGGTATAAAAAACCGAGAGGAGAACTCACGATGAAGAAGAGCCGATTCACGGAGGAGCAGATTATTGCGGTTTTGAAGGAAGGGGAGGCGGGGA
>JAIQGH010000045.1 GCA_020072655.1 Terriglobia bacterium
AGTCTGGAGGGTCCGCCGGCCCACATCGAAGCGGGCACGGTCGATTTCCTTGATCGCCTTCTCATAAAGGATCTTGTCGGGTTGGTCGCCGGGGTTAACCTGTCCCAGATCCTCGCCGCGATGCCGCCGGAAGAGGCATCCGGACAGGAACATGAGCGTCAAGGCGAGGAGGCCGCAACGCGCCAGGAAACGCCGCCGATGCAACTTGTCGATGCCCTTGCTCAGCTTCGTAACTCCCAGAGGGCGCTGACTACACCTTCGAGGTCAGGTCTATCTCGCCGGCCCAGCGAATCATTTCCGTCAACCGGGCCTGGGGGTCATCATTATCAAAGATGACGGAACCGACCACCAGGATGTCCGCGCCCGCGCGTGCCAGTTCCTCCAGATTTCCCCGCCCGACCGCGCCCTCTACCTGCAGGGCAAAATCCAGATGCAGCTCCGCCCGTATATGGGAAGCGGCGCGCACCTTGCCGACTGCGGCGGGGATAAAAGCCTGCTCTTCCCGGCCAGGGTCCGCGGTGAGGATATTCAGAAAATCGACCTCTCACAGTACCTCGACGAGCGACTCGACAGGCGACGCGGGATTGAGCGCCACCCCGCCCTTCGCCCCACCGAAGGGGATGTCCACGGTGGCGGTCTTCCAGGTCATCCAAGAGGCCAGGGCCTTGACTTCGTCGAGCGTGACGTTGGGGTGGTAGCGGATGCCGCCCTTCGCCGGGCCGCGCGCCGTGTTGTGCTGGACACGGTAGCCGACGAACATCTGCACTTCTCCGCTGTCCATCCGCATGGGAACGGAAACCTCAACCACCCGCCTGGGCGTTCGCAACACCTTCCTCAGCCCGTTCTGCAGCTTAAGGTGGTCGGCGGCAATATCGAACTGCAACTGGGCAATGTGAAAGGGATTCAAGTCCTCCCGAGAGTTCACCGGAGCGGACGTCTGCCGGGCAACTTCCACAGTCGTGGCCATCGCGCTGCCTCCTTCTCAGAATCTCTCCAACTCACGCCACTGGAACTTCCGCAGGAGCACTTCGAGCCCGCTGCTCTCTCTGCGGCGCCGAGCCTCGGCCCCTAAGCCTAGGTACCTAGGCACGGGAGCAAGGCCAAGACCTGCGGCGGGTGAGCACCAGCCGGGAGGCTCCGGACCATCGAAACCATGCCCCCCGCCATCGCGCTCGAGTTTCCCAGCTTGCTCCATTGCGCAAAGCGCAACGTCAGGTCGCTTGCTCCAGCCCCGCCCCCGAAGATCCGGACAAAATGTCAATAACCTCTTTGTTTTCAAGGGGCTGTTGGTGAGCTCAGGCTCAGGCGCACGCTAGGACGTTTTCACCCTGAATGTAAAATCGGAAATTCTTATCGCAACGATAAGAAAAACTGTCGGTTGCCACTTGGACCTTGGCGTGGGAAACGCCGGAGAGAATGGATAAACGGAGGACTCTTGGGAGGACGCGACTACCAACTCACTGCTGGCTCATTATCGCAACAGTTGCTCGAGCCGCGTGCTCTGGTCGGTTTTCTCGTCCCGGTATTTAATAATGACAGGAGTGTAAAGGGAGATTCCCAATTCCTTGCCTTGGCCCTTGCTGACGGCGCGCGCGCCGGGCACGACCACCGCGCCAGCCGGAATCATCAGCGGTGTTTCACCTTCCCGCCGATAGACGGTGTTGCGCACCAGATCATAGACCGGGGTCGAGCCGGTCAGAATCGTGCCGGCCGCAAGCACGGCTTCCTTGCCGACAATGGTCCCTTCATAGACGCCGCAATTTCCACCAACGAGCACATCGTCTTCGATAATCGCTGGCATCGCGCCGATGGGTTCGAGCACTCCGCCGATCTGGGCCGCGGCGCTCAAGTGCACGCGCTTGCCCACCTGCGCGCAGGAGCCGACTAAGGCGTGCGAGTCAATCATCGCGCCGTCGTCCACGTAGGCCCCGACGTTCACATACATCGGCGGCATACACACCACGCCTTGGCCGATGTAACATCCGTCGCGAATCGCTGAGCCCCCGGGAACAATGCGAATACCGCGGTCATGCGGAATCTGCTGCAGCGGGTACGTATGCTTGTCGCGGAATTGGTAGGGGAGCCCTCCGGGCTCCCGCGGGAGCGCAGAGCGCTCCCCTACTGTAGCGCCGGTGTCCCCACCGGCGGCCATTGCCTGCGGCGGTGACGTCATCGCCGCTACAGGATGCATCTCCACAATCCGCCCAATCCGAAACCCCAGCAGAATTCCCTTCTTCACCCATGTGTTCACTTTCCATCCCGTGGGCGACGTCGGGTCGGGCTCCGCCGCGCGCACCCGCCCTTCGTTGAGCGCAGTCTTCAATTCGTCGAAGGCGCGGAAATACTCGTCGCCGTATTCTTTGGCCTCGTGCGCGTAAAGTTCTTCAATTTGTTCTTGGAGATTCATGTGCCAAATTGAACCCACGGGTGGCGCATACATCGCGCTTGCTGCGATGTGTGCGGTTCTTTTGCGCTCACAGGCTCAGAACCAAGCGCAGGCCGGTTTCAACCTCCTGCATCATGGTCGAGGGCAGCATTCCAATCCGCTCGGTGAGTCGCGCCTTATTCACTGTCGCGACCTGGGATACGTTGATCACGGATTCTCTTGCCAGTCCGGTGTCCCTTTTATGACAAAGGACGTTCCCAGGCGCACCTGCCAATCGCAAATTGGAAGTGATCGTCAGGACGACAACCGTGCGGATGCCGCTCTCGTTAAAGTCCTTGGTTTGGACTACCAGAACCGGACGACGGTAACCAGGTTCGGAGCCTTCTGGTTTTGGCAGTGACGCCCACCAAATCTCCCCGCGCCTGATCACCAGTCCTCCCGGCCGATGGCCTCGCTTTGAAGGCGGGCCAGCACGGGATGGAGGTCGGATGACTCTGTCCGGTACACCTCGTCCAGCGCTTCCTTGATGCCTTTCGATTTCTGGCTTTGGATGTACGCTTCCAGAGCCTTCGCATAAAGCTGGCTGCGCGGAATGCGCAGGCGTTTTGTGAGCCGCTCTGCCTCTCTGAAGAGCGGGTCGGGTATTGAAATTGCCGTTTTCATGAAATCAGTATAACCCAGGTTATACCGCGCAACAAGTCTTGCGGGGCGCGGCAAGCCGCGCCCCTACACGCAATGTAGCGCCCGCCTTCAGGCGGGCACCCGAGATGCCGCTCTAAACGGCGGCGCTACGTTCGAGCAATCCCAGCGCGGCCATGACCTTCTCGAGCTTGGCGCGATTTTCGGGTTTCATGGGGACGAGCGGAAGGCGATAGACCTCCTCGATCAGGCCCATCATGGCGAGCCCGGCCTTGACGGGAATGGGGTTCGTCTCGATGAAGTTGGCCTGCATCAAGGGCAGCAACTGGAAATGCAGCCTGCGCGCCTCGTCGTATTGGCCTTGGAGCAGCAGGTGCGTGAGTCGGCACATTTGCGCCGGGATCTGGTTGGACGTGGTGCAAACGACACCTTGCCCCCCGAGCGCCACCAGGGGAAACGTGAAGGTGTCATCACCCGAGAGGACCACGAAGCCGGGCTCGACCGAATTGAGCACTTCCATTTGCTGCACGATGCTGCCGGAAGCCTCCTTGATGGCAACGATATTCGCAATCCGGGAGAGCCGCGCCACGGTGGTCGGCTCGATATTCGAAGAAGTGCGCCCCGGCACGTTGTAGAGGACAACGGGGAGGTCGGTCGATTCCGCGATGGCTTTGAAGTGCTGGTAGAGCCCTTCCTGAGTGGGCTTGTTGTAATAGGGCGCGACGGCCAGTACTCCCTGCACGTCGAGCGCCCGCACCTCGCGAGTATTCTCAATGACCTTCTTCGTATTATTGCCGCCCACGCCGGCGATGACCGGAACTCTCCCCGCCGCTTCCTCGACCGCGACGCGCACGACCGTCAGATATTCGTCGTGCTCGAGCGTGGGGTTCTCCCCCGTCGTCCCGCAAGGGACCAGGAAGTCGATGCCCTCGCGAAGCTGGAATTGCACCAAACGGCGGAGCGCCGCCTCATCGAGCGAACCGTCCCGCTTGAACGGTGTCACCAGCGCTGTGCCGCATCCGCGAATGTCCACGGGCATAGGTTCCTCCTTGCCTGGGTACGGGGTTCTAGGGGCTGGGTACTGGGGAGAAGAGCGCCCAGCACCCAGAACCTAGCACCCAGTACCCTTCTCGAGCACGTCCGCGAAGTCAAACAACCCCTTCTTCCCCATGACCCAGCGCGCCGCGTAGAGCGCGCCTTCGGCGAAACCCTGCCGGCTGCGCGCCGTGTGGCGAAGGATCACCGTGTCGGCTTCCGAGTCGAATCCCAGCTCGTGCCAGCCGGGGATGAATCCGGCGCGCACGCTCGCCACGGGCACTTCCCGGCCCTTGAACGCGGGCTGAACCTGCCGCTTGATTTCCAGTGCCGTGCCCGACGGCGCATCCTTCTTGAACTTGTGATGCGCTTCGGTGAGATAGGGTTCGTAAATCGGGAAGGCGGCGAAGGCCTCCGCGGCCGCGCGCGCCAGGCGGTAGAAGAGTTGGATACCAATGGAGAAGTTCGCAGCGTAGACCATGCCGATGCCGCGCGCTTCGACGATCTTGCGCGCCTCTTCAATCTGATTGTGCCACCCCGTCGTCCCCACGACCAAGTTGCAGCCGATCTCGGCCACGCGGCGGATGTTGTCGAGCACGGCTTTCGGCTCGGTGAATTCGATACACACGTCGATGTCCTTGAAATTCGCCGGCGTGATCCCCGCTGCCGGCGTCAAGCTGCCCGCCCCGCCGGCGTTCACGTCGACGTCCAGGACGAGGCGAATCTCGAACCCGCGCTGTGGCGCAAGCTGGGCGATTGTCCGCCCCATCTTGCCGTAGCCGAGGAGAGCTAGGTTCAGCGGGCGATTGTGATCGGCTAGATTGTCTCGCATGGTGCTCGGCGGCGCTAAGAGTGAAAGGTTAAACGGTAAGGTGCAAAGGGTGGAATGCCTCGTGTCAGGTTTTACCCTTCACCCTTTAGCCTTTACACTTCCTGCACCCTAGTCCAAGTATCCTTCTGCCTTCATCAACTCCGCGTTGAGCAGGGCCGCGCCGGCGGCGCCGCGAACCGTGTTGTGGCTGAGCGCCGTGTACTTGAACTGCAGCACCGGACAGGGCCGCACGCGCCCCACGACTGTCGCCATGCCGTTCTCGGAGCCCACATCGAATTTCACCTGCGGCCGGTCGCGCTCCTCGCGCACGATGATCGGATGCTTCGGCGCCGAGGGCAGGTGCAACTCCTGCGGCCGCGCATGCCACTTGCGCCACGCGTCAATCAAGTCCTCGACTTTCGCCGCCGAACGCAGCGCGACGGAAATGGATTCCGTGTGCCCGTCTTCAACCAGCACGCGGTTGCAGTGCGCGCTGACAACGAAGTTGCCGAGCTCGACGCGCCCGTCTTTGAGCCGGCCCAGCAGCTTGCGCGTTTCGCGCTCCACCTTTTCTTCTTCCCCCCCGATGAAGGGGATGACGTTGCCGATGATGTCGAGGGTCGGCAGGCCGGGGTAGCCCGCGCCCGAGACGGCCTGCATGCTCGTCATCATGACCTTCTCAAGCCCGAAGGCCCGCTCGAGCGGGGCCAGCGACATCACCAGGCCCACCGCCGTGCAGTTGGGGTTGGTGACGATCATGCCTTTCCACTTGCGCTCAACGCGCTGCAAACGCGCCAGCGCCAAGTGGTCCGGATTGACCTCCGGAATCAACAGCGGCACGTCCGCGTCCATGCGGTGGTTGGAAGAATTCGAGACCACTACGTGGCCCGCCTGCGCGAATTCCTTCTCCACCTCTCCCGCCACCTTCGAGTCGAGCGAGGAGAAGACCAGTTGGGGCGCTTTGCCCGGCTTACATTCGTTCACCGGCAATTCCGCCGCGGCCTTCGGCATCGGGTCGCGCACCCGCCAGTTGCAAGCTTCGCCATAATTCTTGCCGGCCGAGCGTTCCGACGCCGCCAGCCACTTCACTTCAAACCACGGGTGGTGTTCGAGCAGGCTAATGAAGCGCTGCCCGACCATCCCCGTAGCTCCGAGGATCCCCACTTCGAGTTTCTTCATGATTGCTTGTCTCGCGGTCACATTGAGGAGGACCGCGTTTGCTCCCTTCTGTACGATTTTGGATTTGCGATTTTGGATTTTGGATTAAGACAACTGAGTGAGTGCCCGCGCCCAATACCATTCTGTTGCGCTTGTTTCTTCAATCCAAAATCCAAAATCTAAAATCCAAAATTCTCTCAGCCCGCGCGCCCCTTTAGATTGCGCACAAGCCTGCAATAAAGCTCTACCGCCCGAACCAGGTCCGCCTTTCGCACGCGCTCGTGATCCGTGTGCGCGTCGCTGATAGAGCCCGGGCCGAGCAACAGCGGCCGCCCCCAGCGCGTCAGGCTGGGCAGGTCCGTGGTGAAGGCGACCACGTCCGTCTCGAAGCCGTCGAGCCTCTCCATTTTAAGCGCAGGCGTGTCGCGCACAAACTCAAATTCGCAACGGCCTGCGACGAGGCGCTGGATATTCCGGCGCAGCTCCTCGGCGTCGTTCACGGTGCGGATCAGCACCTGCGCGCGCGCTTCGTCGGGAATGACGTTGGCCGCGTGCCCGCCGGAGATAACCCCGATGTTGAGCGTGGATGGCCCGAGCAGCGGGTCCACGGCGAGCGGCATTCGGCGGAGATCCTGGAGGACGTCGAGGAGCTTCTCGACCGCGGATTCGCCCAGTTGCGGGTAGGCGGAGTGTGCCATGCGGCCTCGGGCGAGGAGATCGACGCGCAGAATGCCCTTCGAGGCGATTGCCAAGCGGTTATCCGTCGGTTCCCCGTTGATGAGGAATTTCGAGCCGCGCGGGGACTGGTTCGCCACCGCAGCGCCGTCGCTTACCGTCTCCTCGCCCACCAGGAATAGCAGGCCGAAACCTTCGACGCCCTCAGCGGCCAGCCGCTCCGCGGCGATGATCTGGGCGGCGAGAATGCCTTTCGCATCGCAGGCGCCGCGGCCGCAAATATATTCATCGTCCTCGCTGACGGGCGCGAAGGGGGGGACCGTGTCCATGTGCGTGCTCAGCACCACCTCAGGCGTCCCACGCAGGGCGAGGACATTCGCCCGGCCCGGCCCGACCGGCTGCATCTCGACGCAAAAGTCGCGGTCCTGCAGATAATCGCGCAGCATCGCGGCGCAGGCCTGTTCGTTGCCGGAGATGGACTCGATGTTGACCAGCGCGCGGGTGAGTTCGAAGAGTTCCATATGGTCTGGCCTGCCGCGACGCACCCACTGCTCAGGGAACCGGCGACCCGTAGAGCCGACCTTCAGGTCGGCCCCGATGCACTTCATCGGGGCGGGCGGTACCGGCCTAAACGCCCGGCGCTACAGAGCCTTAGACGTTAGCCTACAAGGGAAAATAGCGTCAAGGCCAATCCCGCGCAGTGGCTCCGCTCCCGCCATCGGCACTTTCGTACTATTGAGCCGGGCCAGAAACGTGGCAACTTAGAGCTAGCAGGAGGCATCCCGGCAAGCGTGTGGAGGTGTCGAGACATCGCGTCGCGCGAGAAACCGCTCGGCGAAGGTCTCGCGCCCAGTCTGCCGAAGGAGGGACATATGAGCCGCTCTCTTCAAGGTCGCTGCTGGGTCCCGATGAGCTTCGCGCTCGGATTGATGCTGGCGATCGCCGCGCACGCCCAGGCGCGAGACGCCTCGGCGATTCTCGGCCCTGGGGCACATATCGGCCGACCCGGCCCCGCCTACGTCCAGCCATATTTCATCGGGGGCGGGGGCTTCGGGCCTTTCGGTTTCTACGGCGGCTACTACTCGCCTTTTGTGGACATCCCGTTTTACGGCACGACATCTCCTTACCTTCCCAAGTACTGGTGGGTCGAGCGATATCCATCCGCCGACCCGCGCCAGGCGGGATATAACCCCAATTCCGGCTATCCCAAGGAAGAGGTCACCACGCTGCTCTTGATGACCTATCCGCTCAAGGCGCGCGTCATCCTGGACGGAATATTCGTCGGCACATCGGACAATCTCGGCCCGATCCAGTTGCCGGTGGGCGTGCATATCCTGCGCGTGGAGGCCTTCGGCTTCGAGCCCTCGGAAACGGTGCTGAAAGTCGAGCAACCGACGCTCCAGCAATTGGAAGTGCGGCTCGAAGCCTCGCGCGCCCGCTCCGAAACCCGGAAATAGAACCTGCCATCGGCCCCGCCGGGCTTGAACTGTGAAGGCGACTATGCTAGCCTACTATGGTAAGGACCGCCCGGCGGCCCCCGGGGAAGGAAACCTTGATGGGGCTCGCCTTCTGGCGACTAGGAGGTTGCTGAAGAAGCCCTGGGTTATGCCCGTCTAAGCCCATTCGCAGTCATCCTGAGCGCAGCGAAGGATCTCTGGATTCCTGCAATCAAGCAAATACGGGGATCCTTCGTCGCCTGCGACTCCTCAGGATGAAAGCCTTGAGGGCCTTTCAGCATCCTGCCAGGGGGACGGGCGCGCGGAAGGGAAATGCAAAATGCCAGGGGATATGAATATCATGCTTGCTCCGGCGAAGAAAAAGCGATATAATGCCGGGCATGAAAAAGCCTAAGGGTAAGGGAATGATGACGATCCGGCAATTCCGGCAGCTTTTCGGGGAGGAGGCGCGGTGTTGGGAGCACCTGACCCGGCTGCGCTGGCCGCGGGGTTTTGTTTGTCCGCGCTGTGGAGGGGGCAGTCGCGGCTACATGAAAGCCAAGCGGGTGCACGAGTGTCGCGCCTGTGGCTATCAGGGCTCGGTGACGGCGGGGACGATCTTCCACAAGACGCGCGTGCCGCTCAGCGACTGGTTCTGGGCGATCTACCGGCTGAGTCAAGGCAAGAAGGGGATCTCGGCGCTGCAACTGAGCAAGGAGATTGGGGTGAGCTACCCGACCGCCTGGCTGATAGCGCACAAGATTCGCAAGGCCATGGCGGACCGGGAGCAAGGGCGGCAATTGCGGGGCCTGGTGGAGGTCGACGAGGGCTATGTGGGCGGCAAGGCCCGGGGCTCGGGGCGCATCGGACGCACCGCACAGCACAAGTCGATCGTGGCGGTGGCGGTGGAACACTGGAGGGCAGGAGCGCCGGGGCGCCCGCCGATCCCCGGCCGCGCCGCCCTGGCCGTGATCCCGGATGCCACGACGCCGAGTCTGCGCACTTTTCTGCGCGCCAAGGTGGAACTGGAGAGCGCGGTGCTGACCGATGCCTTTACCAGCTACAGCGGGCTGACGCCGCGCGGCTACGCGCACGCCGCCATCCCGCTGGGCGACGACCGGGAACTCCTGCGCCGGTTCTTCCCCTGGGTGCACATCACCTTGTCGAACCTCAAGCGGTTTCTCCTGGGGACGCACCACAAGCCGCAACCGAAACATATGAAGCGCTACGTGGCGGAGTTCGCCTACCGGCTGAATCGCCGCTGGCAAGAGGCGAGCTTGTTCCACCGCCTGGCCCGCGCCTGCCTCAGCACCAACACCATCACCTACAAAGACTTAGTGGCAGAGCCGGAGCTAACTTGATATTCATGGCCAGGGGAAACGAACCCAAGATCTCCTTTAGAATCAGCAAGAGTCCGCGACGCGGCCTTAACCACGGCCGGTCGCAGCCGATCCGATGGCGGACATATTGTCCATTTCGGTTCTTGAAATAGCCGCATGCTGCTTCGCTTCCAACGTTTCGTGCCTCTACTGTCCGCGCTTTGCCTTCTGCCGTTCATCTGTTGTCTTGGCTCTTCGGCTTTTCAAGGCGAGGCCGTCGCGGCTCGGGCGGACGGCAATCAGATGCCAGGGGTCGTACAGCTCCTGGCCGTCGGACCGGGCTCGGGCGACAAGAATCGCGAGTGCTCAGCGACAGGGTTTCTGGTCAACGCGGCGGGCTATCTGCTGACCAACGCGCATGTCGTCGATGAAGCTCGGCACTGTCTGGAGCGGAGCGGACAGGGGAAGATCGTTGCCAAGTTTCCGGGATCGGGTTCGCGTGCGGAGGCGGTTTCCTGTGACCTGGTAGCGATGGACGAAGCCCACGACATTGCGGTACTGAAGCTTGAGCGATTGCCGGTGGCGGAGAAAAGTCTCGGCTTCGTGCCTCTCGACGCACGCGAGGTGGGCGAAGGAACGCCGGTTGCCGTCACGGGCCATTCGGCATCCACCTGGCACGCGGCAACGGAGCGCGGCCGAGTGATCGGCCACGCGCGTCTCGCCCTTGACGAATCAACCAGCGAGAAGACGGAAGTGCTCATCCTGGGTGTTCGCCTGCGAGGGGGAGCGAGCGGCAGTCCAGTGTGTCTGCCGAGTGGCGCTGCGATTGGCGTCGTCTCCCGTCAGAACCCCGCCCGCCCCGCCGAAACCGTTGCCATCCCCATTCGCTATTTCATTGACCTGCTGAATCGGCTCAGCGTGCGCTGGCAGCCACCGGACTAACTGGGCACGTGGATGATGGCCTTGACCACGCCATCCTGATAGCCGGCGACGAGGTCGAAGGCAGTCTTGGTTTCCGCCAGCGGAAAGTGGTGGGTCGCCAGCGGGTCAACGTTGATCTTGCCGCTGGCCAGCAAATCTATGGCGGGCGCGACGCATTCGTTTTGCCTGCGGACGTTCAGCACGCGCAGCTCCTGACGGCGCATGCGGTGGATGAGGAAGCTGACCCGGTCCACCTCGGGAATGCCAATAATCAGCAAGGTCCCGCCAGGTTTCAGCAGCTCGACGCCCTGGTCGAGAGTTTCTTGTTTGCCCGCGCACTCAAACACGAAATCCATGCCGAGAGGCTCGAGCTGTTCGATGGCCGCCACGATGTCCTGGCGCGCGGGGTTCCCGGTCCAATGCGCGCCCAATTGGCAAGCCAGCGCGAGGCGTTCCTCGATCAGGTCGGTGACGTAGGTCGTGCAGTCGCTCGCCGCACGGCACGCCAAAAGCACGCACAACCCGATGGGACCGACACCCAGGATGGCCACTTTCGCTCCCGGAGGCATGTTTGCCACCCGCTGCGCGTAGACGCCTATGGACAAGGGTTCCACAAGAGTCGCTTGCACAAGCGTCATAGAATCAGGAATCGGATAGCAGGACTCCGCCGGCATCACCAAGTACTCGGCGAGCGCGCCGGGTGCCTGGCCCGGGCAGCCCAGGAAAGCCTGGTTTCGACAAGTATGCGACCGGCCGGCGCGGCATTGATCGCATTGTCCGCAGGTGATGAGCGGGTCCACGGCGACGCGCTGCCCCGGTTTCAAACTGCTGACCTCAGAGCCGACTGCAACCACGGTTCCCGCGCACTCGTGGCCCGTCATGTCCGGGTATTTGACGACCAGGGAGCCGATGCGCCCAGTCGTGTAGTAGTGAACGTCGGAGCCGCAGACCCCGACGATTCCGATGCGGAGGAGGACATCCCGAGGGCCCTTGAGCCGAGGGGCCGGAGTCTCCCGCACTTCCAGTTGCCGTAGGCCCGTCAGGAACGCTGCTTTCATAGAGTCTCCCGTGGAATCATACGCATTCCGGAAGGTGCTGTCACGAGTGAAAAGCCAGGCCCGTGGCCGCTCGCCCCGTTTCCTCGACAGAGCCTGCCTCGACCCGGACAAACTGCCCCAGATATTTGACTGGCGAAGATGTGGATATTCTGGTAAAATAACAGTGCAGTTTGGAGTTGTAATTCCGAGGTGTTTCGCAATAGCCCCAGGAGCGCTTTACAGAGTTGCCCTGTGCCATTGTGACCAGCGGTCTTACAGCGGATCGTCGGGTCACCCCCGCCGTTGCCGTACCCAAAATTGCGAAATCAATTGAGAGGGATGTATTCAGAATGAAGGAACAAGGTACCGTGAAGTGGTTTAACGCCGCCAAGGGTTACGGGTTCATCCAACGCGAGAGCGGAGAGGACGTTTTCGTCCACTACTCAGCGATTCTTGGCGATGGCTACCGGACTCTGGAAGAGGGCGCCCGAGTGGCTTTTGAGGTCCGCAAGGGCCCCAAGGGTCTGCAGGCCGACGCCGTCGAGCGGGTCTAGGCTGCCCGGGGCGGCCCTGAGGGGCCGCCCCCCAACCGGAGGGAAAGATGGCTTCAAGGCTCTTCGTCGGGAATCTGCCTCACAGCACAACCGACAGCGGACTCTCGGAATTCGTCACGTCGGCGGGTTTCCAGGTTGCATCTGCAGTCGTCATTCGGGACAAGGTCACCGGCCAGTCGCGGGGCTTCGGTTTCGTCGAGCTGGCCGAGGGTGAGGATTTGGAGCGGGCCATCGCCGGGTTGAACGGGCAGTCGCTGGAAGGACGGCGGCTGACCGTCAACGAAGCTCGCCCGCAACGATCCGACTTCTCGCGGCCCCAGGGGGGCGGCGGAGGCCACCACCGCGATCGTCCTGACCGCCGGCGACGCTTCTAGCTAGATGGAGAGGAATCCGATGAACTTTAAGCCTGGGCAGTACATCCGCCACGCCAAGTATGGGTGTGGAACGATCGTGGCGCGCGACGCCGACCGCACGACGGTGGACTTTGACACCGCCGGCATGAAGCTCTTCGTCACTTCGCTGGCGGCTTTCGAGGCCGCCGAGGGAGTGGCGCCTGCCAAGAAGACTCGGTCGGTTCGCCGCCGCGCGAAGGTAGTCACCCAGTAGACGGTTCCTCTGTTTGGCTATTTTGCCATCCGTCGACCTCTGATCGCCGACGACCGAGACAGCGAAGCTTCGTGGCCCCAATCCTGTGCGATGGGCGCGGGAGGATAGTTACGACTGGGCCAAACAGTGTCGCGGACGGCAGGGTAGTGAACTCGCGCGGGCGCGGGGCTTGTTTCTCATTACCAGGGCTACCGCTCCGTTGTCATGTGTTCGTTTGACCACCCCCCACTGCGCCTGCCGGTCTTTCTTCGCCCTTCGACTGACCCCCCGCGACCTCCGAGGCAGAGAAGGACTACAGCTCTGCATCCCCTCTCGGTTACACTCGTCGGTGAAATCCTCGGCCGGAGACCTACAAGCCGGCGGAAGCCGATCCTTAAGGAGGCCCCGTGCAAAGACCTCTGCCAGCGGTGGGATCGTACCCCTATGACGTGCTGCTCGAAGCCTATGCGGTCAACGAGCGTATGAACCAGATTCTGCTCGGGCGCCTTGAGCATCGTCTGTGGCGGGCGAAACCCCCCGGAGGTAAGGGGCGCACGATCGCCGCGATCTTTGCTCACATCCACAACAGCCGCTGCAAGTGGCTGCGGCTCTCGGCGCCGCACTTGAAGCCGCCGCCCAAGCTGGACCGCACCCGTGCAACCCCGGAGCAGGCAAGGGCGGCACTGGCTGAGAGTGCTCACGCCTGTTCGGCAATGATTGCGCGCGCCCTGACTGCGCCCCGCGGCGGGAAATTTCTGCGGGACGGTTGGGCGAGGCCCTGGCCGGCCGGCGTTTCCATGGTGATCTACATGATTTCGCACGACGTCCATCATCGCGGGCAAGTGTGCTTGCTGGCTGACCAGTTGGGATCTCCGCTGCCCGCGAGCGTCGGGGGCGAGATCTGGAATTGGGAAAAGCTGTGGAGAGAGTGCGGGTTCACGCATCCCCGCTGAGGCCCTGGAAGCCTGCCGCATAACCCTGGCGCAAGCGGGTTACGCCATGACCCACGGAACCGCGTTTTGCACTTCCGCAGGCAATACTCGCAGTGTCAATTTCCCGCCTGCTCCCGTGGACACACCTGTGGCGCGAGTGTTAGTCTTGGGAAGACCGCGGCAGGGCCGTAGGGCCTCTGCCGCAACGGGCCTGTAGCTCAGAAGGATAGAGCAACGGTTTCCTAAACCGTGGGTCGGGAGTTCGAATCTCCCCAGGCCTACCAACCTTTCCCTTTTAGGGTCAAAGAGATAGAGGTTCAGTCAGGATTTGTAGATGGCCCTGAAAGTAGCCGATTGTAGTAAAACTGTAGTAAAACCATGCACTCGACCCACACGTTTCGGGCTCTGAGGGGATTTCGCAACAGCTGTTCGCGTGGCGGCACTTTTGGGTAGGCAAGTTACACAACCTAGAGGATCACTTCTGAGTACGCCGTGATCCGACCGAAGTCATCGTCTTTGCCGCGATAGAAGTGGTAAACCCTTGGCGACTACTCGTTAGTGACGCAGGCTAGCTAGCTTGACGCGCTGAGAGCACCTCCCGGGCAGTCGTCCAACGAATACTGGGATAGCGATCGTTGTCGAGCGGCTCTAGCTTCGCCCGGCCGTCGAACATGTTACGCAGGTACTGCATGCCCTGCCATGCCGGATAAAGCTGCTTCTCACCGGGAGCGACCGTACGCATGACCTTGATCAGCGTGCCGAGCATTCCCAGACCTCCGGCGCGGAACAGGCGGAACTCCTTTCTGGTCACCTCGCTGACGACCGCCGTTAGTTCCCGGGCGCTGAGTTGATCGCCAGCAATTCGCAGAAAGCGAGGGGTGGACGGATCCAGAGCCGCGGTTGCCGTGAAGGCGGCTGTGTCGTCGATCGTCGTAAAGTCCATGTGCTGATCCGCGTCCCCCCAATAGAGGACTCGCTTCAGTTTGAAGAGAATGAGCGGCATCTGACCGGTCAGCATCTCGGCAAACGCTCCGTTGAAGATCGTGGTCGCTCGAATCGAAGCCTTATCGAGGCGCTGGTGGAAGTCTCGGCGCAGGTCGAGATTGCGATTCTCTCCGGGTGGAAACTTGGTGAAATCGATCGAGAAGTCGGACGGAATGAAACGGGGCACGCCAGCCCTGATCGCAGCTTCGAGCAGAATCGTCTGTGTTTCCACGATCACGTCCCGCAATCCTGCGAGCGCGGACACCACGCAGGACGCACCCGAGCATGCCAGCGCCACTTGGGAGGCGCTGCTCCAGTCGACACGGGCTATCGTTAGGCCGAGTTCCTCCAGTCGCTTAAGCTTGGCTCGCGCCGTGACGTGGCGAGCCAGCGCTCTTACGG
The DNA here is from genome assembly GCA_020072655.1 of Terriglobia bacterium. Lineage (GTDB taxonomy): Bacteria > Acidobacteriota > Terriglobia > UBA7540 > UBA7540 > JAIQGB01. The sequence continues at coordinate 14,875 of JAIQGH010000045.1, forward strand.
TGGCCCCCCGTTCGCGCAAAGCTCTCGTGATGCGTCCGCCGAGATTACCGGTGGCTCCCGCCACGACGATAGTCGAGCCATTCATAGTTCCGATATTAGGGAAAGAACAGCCTCGATGCAAAATGGGCGCACATCCGAGGGGGGATCGACCGGAGGGTTCTGCAGTCGATGAGGTCAACGGACGACTGGCACCCTTGCAGCGCTTTCAGTGCAAACAGGCCGCCGAAAAGAAGCGTGTCAAAGTATATTTCCGATCCTCACAGTAAGGGCCCGAGGCAGATAGGCCGCCCCTTGGCGACTACCCGTTATTGATCCAGTGGGAGGATTGTGCCCGACGCTCTACCGGTGCAAGTGGCTGCCTGGGCCCATCAGCCACCGGTTAGTTGCGTGTTTGACTGATTCTGGACAAGTGGCCGGCAATTCGGAAACTATCCTCGTGCATGTACGCTGCGCCTGCCACCAGCCCGATTGCTTCCGAGTACGCCGTCACTCGGCCACAATCTCGATTTGGCCCTGCGGAATCGTCGGCAAACACAATGCAATTTCAGCGGGTCTCTCATTGCAATCAGCGTTTTTTCTTAAGGTGAACCCCCTGGGAAAGGGTTTCGGCTAGGGCTGACTGGTTCCCTGTCCGCCGTGCGTTGACTTGCCGGTACACGCGGCGTATGCTGCCGGCATCCACAACTAGCCTGCACTCTATGGTGAGGCCAGCATCGCATGATTGGCCAGACGGTTTCCCACTATCGCATCCTCGAAAAGCTCGGGGGAGGCGGCATGGGCACCCATCTCGGCGGGTGATTGGAGGGAAGGGTCTGGGCATGCACAGTGCGAATTCCTCGTGACCCACTCAATATGAAATTCCGTGCGCGGCCAGGTTTGTCTTGACGCTGGTGATGGTCGAGTCGATGTTTGCAGCATAGTCCGGCTCACACAGGATCACGCCTTGGTTGATGGCGAAACTGATGAGGGGAACAAGAGCCTCGGGAGGCGGAATGGGCGTCACCCCATTGAGTGCCAGCAACGTCTGAGCCAGTTGCGCCATCTCGTCGGAGATCTGCTGGATGGCAGTCGCGTCGTCTAGCGTGAGCACCTGCCCGTAGGCGATGGTTCTCTGCCGAAACTCGGCCTCCTCAACCCTGATCATTTTCGCCGCCTGGTCGTTGCTGATCCCGGTAGACGCGGCCAGTCCTCGGGAATAGGCGAGTATGAGCAGCAGCGGAAACTCCGGGCTGCGTAGCAGCGCAGCCGTGGCTACTTTCTGCCCGATGCCGGGATCGAGCCTTTTCACCAGGATATCCACACTGAACTCAGCCAGATCGCGGAAGATTTCCGCCTCCAGTTCGGTGGGCAGGCCGAGATCGAGCAGTGCCGGGCCGTAGATCGGGTCGCTCTCGACCGCTTCTTGCAGTTTCACCCCTTTATCGAAGATGTAGCCCGAAAGAGGGGGCGTGTTGGCGGGACACCCGGGTTCGTGCGCGTAGAAATCCGCGCCCCACAGGTTGTTGTGGCTGACAGAGCCGAAGGCCTCCGCTTTGGCCGTCGGCAGCAACGCCAGTCGCCACACTGGCAGCGGATTGCAGTGCGTCGCAATTGTTAGGTACGCCATCTCGTCGGGCTGTTCGAACATATAATTGAAGGCATCTGCGCCCATGCCGCCGTAAATCTGGTTCAGCTTCAGGAGCGCACCTTTGTTGTTGAGCTGAGTTTCGATGTACGCGTGCGTGGCCGATCCCCACGCCAACGCCGCGGATGCGGTACTAATTAGCGCCAGAACCAAGACCCCGATCCTGCTCAAAACAGCTCTCATCATTAGTCTCCTTTCAATGAGACTTTCGGCCGAGAAACCAATACCTGTCGTCACAATCGCCTCCCCCGCCGCCAACCCTCATGACACGCCAAGCCACAGTGGGGCAATCCCGTGGTTCGGGCTGATGGCTCGGTCTCGCTCCTAGCAACCTGCGCAGCCCCCGGCAATACTTCCTGAACCATCCGCAGGCACAGTTTTGCCGCTTCCCATACCCTCGGCCGCCTGCCGAGTACCTGTGTACCGTTCCGTTTGCAGTCAAAATGCCCGAAACACAATATCTCCGAAGCCTCCGCGGCTGTCAAGCCCCACGCAGAAAGGAGTGGCGAATGGGATTGCGGAAAGAATTGGACCAGGTTGGCATCTTCGCGACCTCGGAAGCATCCGGAAGTGAACGAGCATCGAGATACCAGCAAGTTCCGTTTTGAGCCGTCCGTTTGGCAAACCTGCCAAATGGAACCGGCATGGGTTCAATGTAGGGACTTGTGAGGGCAGTCTGGTGTCGGGCCATGCTGCAGCCCGATATGCATTTCGCACCTTGATTCAACTGTAGCGGAAAATGTAGCGGGTACGCATCCAGATCCGCATTGACGGCTTCCCGATTGGGGAATCAAATAGCAATGGATCAAAGCGGTTACGGACAGATAGGAACTGGTTGGAATGCCCGATTTACGTTGACACGGTAGAGGTCTGGGGTTCGAGTCCCCACGGGCCTACCATCCCTTTCAATAACTTAGCCGCGTTTCAAAACAGCGCTTCAACCCATGTAGCAGAAAATGTAGCGGGTATGTGTGTTGATTTGCTTTCACGCCTTGCGACTTAGCCGATAGAGAGGGCAAGGCAGGACGAAGGCCCTGCCTGTGGCCATGGCAGAGTTCATCGAGCATCAAAACCGGTTATGGGTTTTGTTCTGGAAGAACTCCCGGATGAGAGGCATATACTCGCCGACATCGTGAATAGCGGGTGATTGCTCCCTGGGATCCTTTTGCAGGTCAAAGACCTTGACGTTTCGGCTCAGCACGTCGAACAGATATTTTTGCGGGTACTGCACCGCGGAAACAAACCCTCCGCCATACGGTTGAACGGAGATCTTGGTCTTTCCGGGCGCCGCCCGCTCGCAGTTCCGTGATGTCAGCAACCAGGGCGCGAAAGATTCCCCAAGCCAAAGATTCTGTTTCAGGCCGATCAAATCCAGCATCGTGGGAAGGATATCCATCTGGCTGAAACGCTCAGTGACCGTGGTGCCGGTCGCGAAATCCTGCCTTCCGGATGAGGGGGGAACAAAAAGCAATGCAATCAGGAAATTCTCTTCATAAGCCCCGCGCTCGTTAAATATGTTGTGTTTGTGGCGCGGAATCGGCCATGCATGATCGCTCACCGCTATTAGTGAGCCTCGCTGCGCGTAATGCTTCTTGAAAATATCGTACAGGTGGCCGAAATATGCATCCTGAACAAAGGTTGTGTTCGAAAGATGCTCTTCGAATGTCTTCGGCTTAGGGAATGGGATTTTGTCCAGGAGTCTAGCGTCCTGAACCTTGAACGGAGTGTGATTGGTGGCGGAAGCGGTAATGAAAATAAAAAGTCTTTCATTGATATAATGCTTCTGCAGGTATTCATCAACACGAGTGAAGAAAGTGTCTTCCCGGTATCCCCAGTCATACATGATGTCGCCGGGCTGCATAATATCGCTGGCCAGGGTCTTCTCGAAACCTATGGATTCGAAGAGGCTCGTGACTCTTGGGTTCCGATTCCCGCTGTAGAAAACAATAGGATGATAGCCGAGCGCTTTGAATATCCTCGGAAGACAGCTCAGATGCTTTAAATCTTCTGGGGAGTAATCCTCCACCAGATCCCCTGCCATGCCCGGAGGCACCCCGCAGAGAATGCATTCGTAACCGCGTTCGCTTTGAATCGAATTGCCGTACATCTGATTGAAAAGAATGCCGTCCCGCGAAGCCTGAAGAATCTGCGGTGTGATCCGGGGCCCCATCAGTAGACTGTCAAGGCTCTCCTGTTGAACGAAGATTACGATGTCCCCCAGTATGGAGGGAGCCCCCCGGTTGACGGCCTTGAGCGCGTTGGTTTCAAGGGCCGTGATGTGTTCCTCGTAGAGTCTGCGATAATCGGTTCTGAGCTGCCGGTCGCTGAAAAAACTTGCGTACAGGAAACCTGCAGTGGAACCACGGACCGTATTAACGGTAATGAGCTGGCAGAGCACACTGGAAATCGTGAGCCCTGCAAAAACAATCCAGGCTTTCCGTGGCGACCTCTTAAGCATTGCCATCATCGGCGTAAAGGCCAGTCTCTGAATAAAGACGAATGCCACCAAGGATATGGCGATCACGAACAGCCATGGCGCATAGAGCCTCCAGAGAACCGACAGGGCAACCGTGAGGTTGTACCAGAAAAAGTAAAAATCAAAATCGATATTTCGCGCAGCCTTGTACAGCAGAAGCAAGACCACGAGGTGAAAGTAAACTGAGTTCAGGGTCAGGATGCCGGTCCGGACAGCGCGGTTGGCCCAAAGACGCCGCGCTGAAGCAAAAAGAGCATAAATAAAAGGCGGGAGGAGCAAGGCGAAAAGAACATTGAAAAACAGGAGGAAAGTACTCACCTGGGAAAACGGCAAGTCTTCCACAAAGGTGTCAATTTCCAGCCCGCAAAAGCTGCCGAAGACTGCCATATAAAACACAAAAAAGTACCAGTACGTTTTTTTCTGCATAATCTAAATAACTCGAGATTGTCTCAGGCCGCAGGTTACACGTTGTTGGCTGACCAAGATTGTGTACCACCACGAACGAGAGAGTTTACATCACAGCTTGAGGCTGTGAGATTTGATTTGCTGCAGCCAGGGGGCTATAGAGTCTGTGTGATAACTCTCGGTTGTACACGTGCAGGGAAGGCGGTCAAGGAGGCCCGTGATGAGATTTCTTCCCTACCATCCCGATCGAGCTTACTTGTTGCCGCCCAGCGTCAAGGACGTGCTGGGAGAAGACCACTTGTGTTTTTTCGTGCATCGCGTGGTGGAGCGACTGGACCTGCGCGGGTTCGAGCAGGAATACGGGGAAGAAGGACCTCCCGCCTACGCGCCAGCGCTGATGGTGAAGGTGTGGCTGTACGCGTACACGTTGCAGGTGACGTCGTCGCGGCGGCTGGAGCAACGAATTCGGGAAGACCTGGCGTTCCGCTATCTGGCGGGGGGAGCCACACCGGACCACTGGACGCTGAACGAATTTCGGCGGCATCACCGCCGGGCGATCAACGATCTGTTTACGCAGGTGCTGGAACTGGCCCGCGAGGCGGGCCTGGGGCGGCTGGGGCACGTGGCGATCGATTCGACGCGCGTGGCGGCCAACGCTTCGCGGAACCGGGTGGAGAGCGAGGACGCTTTGCGGCGCGAGCGGGCGCAGTTGCGACGCCAGGTGCGACGCTGGCAGCAGCAGTGCGACGCGGCCGATCCCAACGAAACCCCGGGGACGGCGCTCGCTCCCCAGGCGCAGCGGGCGGTCGAGGCGCGGCTGGCGGAGATTCCCCGGCGGCTGGAGAAGCTGCGCAAAGCGGGGCTCGAGAAGCGCTCGCGGACCGACCCCGACAGCCGCTTTCTGCGCGAGCGGCAGGGCTTCACGTTGGGCTATACGGTGGCGATGGCGGTGAGTGAGGATCATCTGATTGTGGAACAGCGGGTGACGCAGGCGGCCACCGATAACGGCGGTGTTTCCAACGTCGGAAGCGCGCATGCGGCAGCCCGAGGGCCTCACAGAGGCGTGGGTACGACCAGCGGACTTGTCGCTTCAGTCGGGTCAACGTGGTGACGATCATTTCGGCTACCTCATGCTTTTTTAATCCGGCTGCTCCAACCGTTGCCGGATCCGCTCCGTCTGTTCCAGGACCTGGAGCTTCGCCTGCAGCTTCTGGGTCTGACGTTGGAGGGCTTCCTTCTCCGGGTCGATCGGCCGCGGCGGGCGACCGTGTTCCCGATTGCCCAACGCCTCGACCATCGCCGCCAGGGCCCGTCGCTCCCATTTGCAGTAGGTCTTGCGGGAGATCCCCAGTTGCCGGGCTGCTTCCTGGGCACTCAACAACCCGCTCCGCACCTGCATGATCAGCTGTGCCCGCTGCCGGGCCAAGGCTGGCGGGTGAGCGCTGGGTTTCGGATCGTGCATCGCGGAATCCTCCCGCCCCGCGGGCCTGGTCTACTTGGTCGGCGGTGGTGATTTCGGTTCCTGCAACTTGGCCAGCCGCTTCTCCAGCTTGGCCATGCGTCCCTTCTGCTGCAAGGCTTGGCGCACCAGCAACCGCTCCAGTTTCGGACTCAGCGCGGGTCCCGGTTCGAGACGCGTTTGCGACTCCAGCGCTTTGAGCATCGCCGCTAGCGCCCGCTTCTCCCAATGGGACAGCACGGCCGGACTGATCGCCAGTTCCTGACAGACTTCTGCCGGGCGACGACGCTCGGTCCAGATCGACAGCACCGCTTGGGCTCGTTGCTGGGCATTGTAAGGCGGAGGCTCTTTCTTGGCTTTCAATTCGGCGGACATGAGACCCTCCCTCGAGGTCGTAGATGACCTCTTGATGAGGTCGCGGTTCTTCTCCATCGACGAGCATCTTCACTTGGCCCTTCTCGGCACGAATGACCACGGACTGCTCGCCCATCCGCCCCACCATGTAGAACGGGCTACGCGGCTGCCCCCGCAACGCCAGTTCGAGCACGGTCTCCTGAATGCCGCGCTCGATGACCTGGCGCAATTCCTGGGCAATGGCGAAGAAGCGATCGGCCGGACACAACCCCTCCAGGGATTGATGGGGCCGCCGGTGGTTGTAGTGCTTCACCCACAAGCGCACCCGCTCGCGCGCCGACTCGAAACTGTCGAACTGCGCTCGCACCAGGAACTCCTCCCAGATCGTCTTCCAGAACCGCTCGATCTTGCCCAGGGTCATGGGATGATGCGGCCGGCTCTTAATGTGGTGAACCCGATCCTTGCGCAGCTCCGCCTCGAAACGGGCGGTCCCGCACCAACTCGAGTATTGGCGCCCCTGATCGGAGAGCATCTCCTTGGGTACGCCGTACTCTGTCACCGCCCGGCGGTACACCTCCAACACGTGCTCCGCCGTCTGGCTGCGAAACACGTCCAGCCCCACCACGTAGCGGGAGTAATCATCCAGAAAGCCGATGAGGTAGGCGTTCTTGCCTCCCAAACGGAAGGTGAAGATATCGGTCTGCCACAGCTGGTTGGGGGTGGAGCGCTCGAAAAAGCGCGGCTTGGGGGGATTACGCTGAGGTTTGGGGCGAGGCTTCTTGAGCAGTTGTTGCTCGTGTAAGGTGCGGCGAACCGTCTCCCGGCTCACCGGTAGAAACAACACCCGCCGCAGGAACTGGCTGATTTTCTGGATCCCCAAGTCAGGATGGCGACGCTTCAGTTCAACGACTCTCGTCTTCACCGTCGCCGCCACTTTCGATCGCGAACGGCTCCGACGTCTCGGCTTCGACTGCAACCCCGCTTCACCCTGGTCGCGGTACAACCTTACCCACTTGGACGAGGTGCTGAGGCCCACGCCCATTTCGCGGGCCACCTGCTCCACGGGGAAGCTTTCTCCCAAGCATAACTGCACCGCTTTATGCCGCACCTCGAACGGATAAGAATGAGGATGCGGACGATTTGCCCGCCGCGCCGCCCCCCCTCGGGGGGCGGGTCTTCTCCCTCTTCCCTTCAACCTCACGGATTCCTTCCATAGGCAACACTCCTTTCGGTTCCTCCTGGGAACCCCGGCTCTGGAGTGTTACCCCTTTTCCTCAAGAATATTCGCTCATGATCTGGTCGTTAGCCCACGGTAGTGTGAGACTGTTTGGCCCACCATCGGGACCTACCTTTCAGGCCCATCTTACGTGGCCTCTGGAGGCAAGCTAAGGCGCGGCGTCATACATTTGGGGGTTCGTTCGATGGCTGCAAGGATGGACTATTGAAAATCACCGATCAGGATCGCGTCGCGAGACGTGGTGCCGCGGGCGAGGGCGAGCTGCTTACCGTCGCGCGACCAGTCAAAGGAGAAGATCTGCTCTGATTTGAAATGGGTGATCTGCTTTGGCGGGCCCCCCGCAAGCGGCTGACGCCAGATGTTGGAAACGCCACCGCGGGTCAGCAAGCAGTCCAGGGCTCTCCCCTCTGGCGCCCATCGAACTCCTGTGGCAGCAGCGGGAAGATCGAACCTGTAGAGAGGCTCCCCACCATCGAAAGGAACAACGGTGAGGACTGCGGCGCTCGACGGCGTAGCTCCCCAGGCCGTATAAGCGAGTAGCTTGCCGTCTGGGGAGACTCCGGCTAGGGGGCTGTTCCGATTTTGGATTTTCAGCTGCGTTGGCGTGCCGCCCTGGATAGGTATTCGCCACACGCTCATGTCACTGGGCCGGCCATACAACACCCATTTGCCATCTGGGGAGCATGTCGGAAAGCCAGCAAGTGCTTCGTTCGTCAACTGCGTCGGATTGGAACCGTCCGCGTCCATCCTCCACACGTTCATCTTCTCATTGCGGTAGGACTGAAAGACAACGAAGCGACCGTCTCCGCAGGCTTCGGGCAAGTAATTGTTGCGTTCGTTCGGGGTCAACAACGTTTGGCCACTGCCATCCACCCGTGCGGCGAATAGTTCTCCGTTCGAGTTTTGATAAACGACCCCACCGTTGGGCATCCAGGAGAGTCTGAACACTGCCGCGCCTCCCGAGGTGATCTGGCGGGCGCGCGAGGCATCGCCGCTGGGCGCCACCCAAAGGTCAGATGCCGTCGTCCTTTCGACGGCAACCAGGGTTTTGCGATCCCGGGTCAAATCAACAGAGTAACGTTCGTAGTCCATCAGATCGTTGGTGAAACGGCGGGCCTCGCCGCCGGGAAAGGAGATGTACCAGAGCTGTCCACGGAATCCCTGGGAGGGATCGGATATTACAGTCAGAAGGCCGCTTCCGTCCGCCAGCCAGCGCGCCTGCCCCACCGGGTTCGCGCTCGAGTAGATTTCGCGTCGCGATCCGTCCGAAACCGCTACGGCCGAGACCACGGCCCGCACGCGGCTTGTGACCTCCGTGGTCGTGAGAGCGATTGTTTTTCCGTCCGGTGACCAGGCGGGCCCGAAAAAGTACCCAATCACGACGACCACCGGTAGTCTGGCCAACAGCCGCTCCCCGCTTCCGTCCGCCTGAGCCACCAGGAGGTGGGCCTCATTCTTATCAGGAATTCCCCTGACAAAAGCGAATTGCTTGCCGTCGGGGGAAAAGCTGATCGGGGCATCAATATCGCGGACTAGCTGGCGTGGTGTACCTCCCAGCACGGGCATCTGAAAGAGGTAGCTGTAGAGAAGGGTGCTCTTATCGGAGCGGACAAAGTAGATGTAGTTCCCGTCCGGGGAGAAAGTCAGTCCAGCGAAGCTGACTACATCCGGCGGCAGGATTTGGACGTCGCTGCCGGTGGCTACCTGGCGCACGTTCAGACTCTGCTTTTCGCCTTCCTGGAGTACGTAGACCACGTATTGCCCGTCGGGAGAAATCGCAACATCCATTGCCTTGCCGCTCTGTGTGAGCCGGACGATCTTCATCTTCTGGAGGTTCAATTCGCTCTTTCGCGTACTCAGCTTGTAGAGGCTGTAGCCAAGCCCACCCAGCAATAGCACGAAGAAGCCGATCAACAGGCCCACCGCAAGTCTGTGCCGTTTGGCCTCGCCGAGAAGGATGGCGGCGCTCGAGGACGGGGTGGCAGATGGCTGCGCAGCTACGTCTGCTGCTGTTAAGGCTGTGGTACCCACAACCGATTGCCGGCCGGAGCTGGTGTCGCGCTTTAGGCGCTTTAGGTCGGCGCGCAGGTCCGCCGCGTGCTGGTACCGAATCTCGCGATCCTTCTCCAACGCCTTATTGATAATACGTTCCAGTTCAGCCGGACACTCGGGATTCAACCGCACTGGCGAGGTGGGCGCTTGGTGGAGGATCGCATCAAAAATGAGCGCGGAAGTTGTCCCGGAAAAGGCGGGGTGACCTGTCGCCATCTCGTAGAGGACCACGCCAAAACTGAACAAGTCTGTTCTCGCGTCGACCTCCTCGCCTCGCGCCTGCTCTGGCGACATGTAGGCGATGGTCCCCATGGCCACACCCGGGCTGGTCAGATGCTCTTCCGCGGTTCCGGCAGCCGTGGTCGGTAAAGCTGAGGCCCCCACTGCTTCCGCTACCCGCTTAGGCGTCGGCGCCAATTTTGCCAGCCCAAAATCCAGAATCTTCGCCTGGCCGCGAGTCGCAACGAAGACATTCGCTGGCTTGATGTCGCGATGGATGATGCCCTTGGCGTGCGCCGCCTCCAGTGCATCTGCGATCTGGATCGCCAGGTCCAGCCCTTCCTCGGTCCTGAATGACCGGGTGGCAATGCGATGTTTCAGCGTTTGGCCTTCCAGCAGCTCCATCGCAATAAAGGGCTGGCCCTCGTACTCGCCGATTTCGTGGATCGTGCAAATGTTGGGGTGATTGAGTGCCGCCGCTGCGCGGGCCTCGCGCTTGAAGCGCTCGAGTCCCTGGGGGTCGCGGGTCAGTACTTCCGGCAGGAACTTCAGGGCAACAAGTCGGCCGAGAGATGTGTCTTCGGCCTTGTACACGACGCCCATGCCCCCGCCACCCAGCTTTTCCAGAATGCGATAGTGGGAAACGGTCTTGCCAACCACGGCGAGGGTCCCGCCTTCGGTGGCCATCTTAGGCCGCGTTTGCAGCTAAGTCAACGCGGCAGGTCTGACGGTAGCGTCAAGGATTTTGTGTAAATTGGTTCAAGGGTTTTCTCTCCCAGGATCGGTTCAGGTGACTGATGACGCCGAAGATGATCCGGTCGCAGCTCGCCGGGTTGGTGAAGCTGGACATGGGTCGAGTTCGGCGCCGTTGAGCAACTCGTCCAAGTCACGCTCCACGCTGGCCACGGCGCAGGGACGCCAGCGGCGCCATTTCTCGGCCCAGGCGCGATAGGCGCCGAGCGCTTCGCCGCGACTCGCCGCTTGGTAGATGGCCGCTGCTTCCCGCACGCAGGAACCCTCCTTTTTCGGCACCTTGTCAGCCAGATTGCGCAGCTTGTGGGCCCAGCAGCGCTGCTGCGGGACCTGCGGATAGACTAACGCCAGGGCCGCCGCCAGACCGCTCGAGCCGTCGGTGATGATCAGCCGCAGGTGGCGCCCTTCGAAGCCGCGCAGAAAGCCGTCCTGCAGGAAAGCGGTCCAGGCCGCTTCGCTCTCCCCCGCCGCCAGCCGGTAGGCGAGGACTTCCCGCCGCCCCGCGCGGGTGATCCCGTAGGCCACCAACACGACGCGTCGCCGCACCTTGCCTCGCGCATCGCGCACTTTCAACACCACGCCATCTAAGAAGAGGTAGACGTACTCATCGCGCAGTCGTCGCCGATGAAAAGCCTGGACCGCCAAGTCCAGCCCGCCGGCGATCCGCGACACCGTCTGCGCCGAATAGGCTTCCCCCAGGACCGGCTCCAGCACCTCCCCCACTTGGCGCGTCGAGATGCCGCGGAGAAAAGCCTCCCGCACCAGTTCGTTCACCGACTCCTGGCGCCGCTGGTAGCGGCTGAGCAACTGACTTCGGCAGCCGTCCCGCGTGCGCGGCACCCGCAGCCCGCGCAGTAGCCCCAGCCGCGTCCCCAAGTCCCGCCGGTAATAGCCGTTGCGATAATCGCGCCGCCCGGCTGCGTCCCGCACGTAGCGGCCCACCCCCAACCAGTCCGTCCGCTCCGCTTCCAGCGCCTCTTCCAACAGGCGCCTCACTTCCCCCCGAACCTGCTCGCCCAGCTCTTCTTCAAAGAATGCTTTTCTCTCCTCCCAGCCAAGCTTAAGATGTCCTCCGT
>JAIQGH010000046.1 GCA_020072655.1 Terriglobia bacterium
CGGGAGCGGAGCTTTTCCCAACCCGACCCGCCGCCTGGCGACAGGATCTCCTCCACGTCACCGTTTCCGTCCAGCAACTCTCGGAACCGGGATTCAATGACCACCGAGACCCGCAGGTCGGGGCGCCACGCCTTCAGAATTCGGAGGGCTGGGGTAAGCAGGACGATATCCCCGATGGAACGCAGGCGCAGGATCAGGACGCGCGCGCCTGCGGGGAGAGCGGTGAGGAGCGAAGCAGCGGCAGCCGGCCGGGCCATCCCCGCTACTCCACGTCGATCTTGGCTTCGTCCACGAGCATGACGGGGATGTCGTCTCGAATCGGGTAGACGCGCCGGCACTGGCCGCATTTGAGGCCTTGGCCGTCTGCGGTCAGTTTAACGGGTACCTTGCAGAGAGGACAAACCAAGATGTCGAGCAGTTCCTGACTAACGGCCATTCATTCACTCCAGGTGGCAGCGGCCAGTGAATCTACCAGACACACCGTTCAAATTCAAGCGCCGGAGGGACGCACGATCATCTTTCTCGCGCGGTTGGCGCGTCCTCGAGTGAGGTGATTTCCACGCGCAGCGTCGACGTGATCTTGGTCCATGCTGCCGGGCCGGTTTTCCAGACGGCCAGAATTGCCGAACCCTGGTAGACGCGCTCGAAGCCTGTCTCCGATTGCGAAATCGTTTCGATGGGAACGATCCACCAGCGGGGCGTGGGGTCGGCGTCGAGCGCAATCTGCACGCGCTGCCATTCGTCCACCAGGATGAGGCGTGGCGCGGCGATTTCGCCCCGGAATTCGAGCGGGCGGCGTATTCCTTGGGCCAGGAAGTAACGATCCGGCGCATCCGGGGCCAGCAAGTTGAAGACGAGTTCGATCCCAAGCGCGAGCGGAATGGGCCTCCCACTGTCCTGGGAGAGCGATGACTGGCAGGCCAGTTGCCAAGCGGAGCCCTGGGTGCTGCTGGTCAGGACTTTCGTAGCGTATAGACGCACGTCGTCCCCGTTCGCGCGCTGGAGCGCGTCGCGGCGAAACTCGAGGCGGCCCGCCCTTGCCGAGGAGGAAACTGCTTCCCAGGGGCCGCCGGCCAGGTCCCCGTTTTCACCCAGGCGGAGATAGTCGAAATCCTCCAGGCGCCGGGTGGCAGAAAAAACGTAAGTCCGAAAGGCGTGCCGGGCATAACGATCGTAGCGCAGCAGAGCCGCCATGTCGGGCTCCCTTGCCCAGACATGATTGTGAATCGAAGCCGGCCCCTCGCGCGGCGCGTCGCGGGTGAGGGCCTTCTGTCGGACGAGTTCGTGGTAGGGTTCGGGACGCCTCATTAACGAATTGACCAGTTCCACGCCGGCGGGCTTGAAACGGAGGCTGGAGACGGTCCCCCCGTCGGCGGGGCGCGCAACGAGCCCGTACGAGGGATGGTGGAGAAGGATTTCCGCCTGGCCGTCCACGTCGAAGTCTTTGGTCTCAATATGCGGGGCCGGGTTGCCGGAAGGACCGGCCACCTGATCCAGGAGCGTCTCCGCCTTGATCAAGTGCCGGACCAAGGCGCTGCGGAGGTGCGGCGCGTAAAGGCCTCCGAAAACGCCGTGCCAGTATGCATCGTTGCACTGGCCGGAGAGCAAGTGGGTTTGGACTTCATCCAGCAGTCGATGATTTTCCGGTTGCGCGGGAGCTTGCGCTTCCGCCTCCTCATGCCGACGGCTGATCTCCAGCATGAACTTCTGGAGCTGATTCGATTCGCTGTACTTGCTGAAGAAGTTGCGCCACAGTCCGCCGCGCAGAAAGCGCTGCAGAAGACCGCCGCAGGGGGTGTGTTCCGCCTCTTCGAGGCAGGCCTTGAACTCGCGCGAGGCCGCCGTCGGCAGGGCCCATTCCATCATCTCCGCGTAAGAGGCCGTCGGGAGATAGATGCGGCCGCAGGGAGGATGGGCATCCAGAAAATCCGACAAGGTCGTGGTTTCAAGCCAGGAGCTTTCGTCCTCGATCGCTTTCATGAACCGCTCGAGCCAGCCATGGGTGTAACAGTGGTTGTAAGTGCCAGGCCAGACACCGAACTTCTCGCAATCGTCGCCCATGGTGAAGAGCGCGGCGTCCCGCCCCTTTCCTTCCGCCAGAATCCGAAGAGTTTCTTCGGGTTCCCGGAAGGGGATCGCGTAGCGGAGCGACTTCAGACTGGGGACCAAACGGAGAGAAGCGCCCGTCTCTTCGGTGATGTAGCTCGTATAAAGCTCGGAAGGTTCGAGGCCGGCGGCGAGGAAATGGGTGTCGTCGAGGACGGTGTACTCCGCTCCTCCATCGTGCAGGGGCCGAGCCAAGCACGGCTCCCAGACCCGCTCGGCGACCCACGCGCCCCGCGGCGGGCGGCCGAAGTGCGTGGCAAGGTATTCGGCAAGCTTGCGAATCTGCGCGTGCTTGTCCCGCTCGGGAATGGATGGCAGGATCGGCTCATAGTAGCCGCCGCCCACGAGCTCCACCTGCCGGCGTGCGGCCAGTTGCCGCAGCAGCTCGAAGAATTCCGGGTGGCGGTTCTCCATCCATTCCAAGAGGATGCCCGAATAGTGGAGGCTGACTCGAATGCGCGGGTGGCTTCCCAGCGTCGCCAGGAAGGGAGCGTAGGCTTTCTGATAGGCCTCCTCGATGACGTGGTCGAAGTTGCCGACGGGCTGATGGGAGTGGATGAGCAATGCAAGAAAGACTTGGCTCAAAGCGGTTCCTTGAGGATGTATTTGTACGGGGCGGCTGGACCCCGGGATGCCTAAGCGAGCATCTAGGATAGAATGAAAGGCCGTAACTTGTCAGCCGAAAATAACTGGCCGTCGACCAATTAGGAGACGGCCTGAATGAGTGGAGGGAAACGTTTGAAACATAAACTGCTGCTCGATTACTGCCGTTCCACACTCGATGAGATGCTCGGCTGTCTCGAGGAAGCGGTGAGGATGGAATCGCCGACCCACTCCAAGCCGCACATTGATCGCCTGGCGAACTTCTTTGCCCGCAAGTTTAGGGAACAGGGGGGGAAAGCCTGGCTGCACGCGCATTCTTCGGCGGGCTCGGCGGCCTCGGCGGAATTCTGGCCACCGACAGACAGGAAGCATAGGGCCAAGCCGATCCTGCTCCTAGGTCATCTCGATACGGTTTGGGAGGTGGGAACGCTCCGCCGCATGCCCTTCCGCATCGCCAGCAGACGCGCCTACGGCCCGGGAATCTACGACATGAAATCCGGCATCGTCTGCGGGCTGTGGGCGATACGCGCCCTACGAGCATTGAAAATTGAGCCGGCCGGTCCTGTGCGCTTTTTCCTCAATTCCGACGAAGAAGCTTCCAGCGTGGCGTTCCGAAAGGAGCTAACGCGGGAAGCGCGGCGGGCGCGCGCGGTGCTTGTGCTCGAGCCAGCGGCCGCAGGCGGGGCCTTGAAGACAGCGCGCAAAGGCGTGGGTGAATTCTGTCTCACGGTTTACGGTCGTGCCGCGCATGCGGGAGTCAATCCGGCGGCGGGCGTGAACGCCATCAGCGAGCTGGCGCGGCAGCTTCTTCGGATCGAGAAACTTGCAAGTCCACGCCGGGGGCTAACGGTGACCGTGGGGATGATCGAAGGCGGCACGCGGCCCAATGTTGTCCCTGAACACGCTTCGGCTCGCATTGATGTGCGCCTTCCGCGGCTTCAAGACGGCCCATCGATCGAGCGGAAGATGCGCGCGCTAAAGCCCTTTGATCCGCAAGCTCAACTGAAGATTGAAGGTGGAATCAATCGCCCACCCTTGGAGCGAGCGATGACGCGCGACCTGTACCATCTTGCGCGGAAGATCGGCCGGCAGCTCGGGATGGAGGTTCAGGAAGCCTCCACCGGCGGCGGCTCGGACGGCAACTTCACGGCCGCGCTGGGCATTCCGACGTTGGACGGTCTGGGCGGCGTGGGTGATGGAGCCCACGCTCTCCACGAGCACGTCATCATTCGCGAGCTTCCGCGCCGCGCGGCCCTGATTGCCTCGCTCATCGCGGCCTTGTGATGGCACTCGCGAGACGCTGAAGGTTCGCAGGGCTTGTCTTTGGAGGGGGGCCTTCCTCAGTAACCTGTTGGTTTCCAATCGGACCGTCACGCCCCGTAGCGCTTCACAATGTAGTTGGCCACTTCCTGTTCGAAGGCGCTGTAGTTCATCCTCAATTCGTCCTGGAGGAGCGACTCAACGCTCGAGCTCGCGGGCAGGAGCTTGAGCAAACGACGGACTTCACCCATACCGAATGTGTCGCGAAGGTACTCCAAGGCGGCGAGCGACTTCGCGTAGGCCAGGCCGACCTGGTCGCCCGAGAGATCCATAAAAGAGCCCTCCAGGACCGCAAAAGTCGGCAGGCGGTTGTCCACGAAAGCGCGGGCGAGCTGCGTGCCCAACCCAGTCGTCGTAGCGCCTTCTCCGAGCTGCGCTAACCCTTCATTGAACCACGTTGGGCAGCGGCCGACCGTGATCTGGCGCACGAAGGAATGCGTCAGCTCGTGTTTCAGCACGCGGGCCAGTTCCGGCGTCATGCTCTTCAGGCCGGACACGGGAATTCGAATCTTCCCGTCGTTGAGCGCGCCCACCCAAGATGCGGAGCGAGTAATATCGCGGAACGATTGGTCAGGGTAGAGCAGGACGATAATGGTTTCATGCGGAACGTAATCCAGGTCCAACGAAAGGTCACGAAAGGCGGCCTCCAGCGTGTTCACCAGGTCGCGGATCAGACCTTCGACTTCCCGGCCCTCGTAGCGCAGCAGGAAATGCTCGCTGCGTTGTTCGAGGTAGGAGCCGGCGACATTCTGCTCTTGCTCCGCCTTGGCGACGGCCTCGCGCAGGCGGGGATCGTCCTGCAGGGCCAGAGATTTGTTCCACTCGGCGACGGCGCGGTCCAAATCTTCCGTCGCGTAGTAGGCCGACCCAAGCAGCAGCGGGATGGCGGGCGTTTGAGGATGCCTGTCCTCCAGGGGGAGCAGCAAGGAGATCGCCTCCCCGTAGTAAGTCTGCTTGACGAGCAGGTAGGCCATCGCGAGGTTCAGCGCGAGGTCATCCGGGGCCAGCCGTAACGCGTGGCGATAAAGATCCAGCGCTCCCTCGGGATTCCCCTGTCGGGTGAGAAAAATCGCCGCCTCCTGATAACCCTGGGCAAGACGGTGGAGGTTCGCGACGGAGGGATCACGCGATACTTCCCCATCGAGTTGCTGGAGGTAGGCTTTATCAATGGCATTGTCGCGGATGACCTCGGAGCCGCGAGCCCCGAGTTCCTCGCCGGGCGGTGGGGGCAGAGGGAGGGCACGCTGGCGTTCCGTCCCTGAGTCTCCACCTGGTTCGTCAGGCTCGGCAGAGGCGCCCGTAGAGCGTTCAACTCGCTCCACGATCGTCCGGGGGATCGCTACCTCTCCGCCTCCGCGTTCGATGAAAATCTGTTTGGAGTCTTCGCGTACGATTTCGGCGACGATCTTCCTGCCGCTCTTCAGATAGATCGTGTCGGCCAAGAGCGTACAAGGAAAGAGGGCCCAGGCTGCCAGCCCCAGCAAGGTCACGAGCAAAGCCCGTACGGGGATTATGCTTCCAGTGGCTCGAGCCGCGAGGACTCGCCTGGGTTGACGCAGCTTCGCAAGCACCCTCGCGTCCTCTTGAAGCGAATTTCGTAAGGGTTCTCGCATCTCGTCAGGCATCTTACACCAGCCCCCGAGTGACCGTCGAGCCGCGCCGCGCGTTCGAGCGGACATCAAGTTGACATTCCAGACGGACAGTCTAGAGTAGCCCTGAGGAGTGAACGTGAGCACGCCGTTGAATCAGACCTCCTGTCGCACCCCGGGAGTGGCAGGGCCCAGGGTCAGGAGTTGTGCGCCCTGGTTGCTGTTTGTCTTTTTGGTCGGGTCTTTCCAGGGTCAGGCGCAGACAACCAACGACCCTTTGGAACTTCTCCGAGGACTCGACCGCCTGACGATCAACCCGGCCGAAATCTATGTCATTCGCGGCGCCCAGATCACGCGCGACCGGGTAAACTTCTATTTCGACCGAGGCCTGATTGGGTTCCTGACCCCCATCAACGGCGAAGTCACCGGCGCGGTGTTCGCCGGCGATGGCGAGGTCCTCTTGATGCCCGCCGACGCAGCCGAACGTCGCAGCTTGGCGCAATTTACGAACTCTCCCATTCTGGAAGAGCAATTTACTTCCGCCTATCTTCGTTTCACTGACCAGACCGCGCGAGAACTGCTGACCCTCGTGCGCCGGCCCGAGCCCGAGGATTTCGAGTTTCCGGAGTCTTTCGCACCCCAGTGGAATCCTCTGGTTGAACGCCTCAACCCGTCTTATTCCCCCCGCATCCTAGTTGACTTGCTGGGCGAGCGCGAGATGCCGTGCTTCGAGACTTGGCTCCAGGGAAAGAGTCTGGGGGCCTTCCAGGTACTGATCGACGAGCGGTTTCCGGAGGCAGTGCGCGTGGGAAAGGTAGGTCAAAGCGACGGAAGAGAGTACGCGGACGTTTGGTGTTCCTTGGCCAGCAAGCGGAGCGAGGCGCGGCTCGCCGACCTATTGATCGGTCCCGCTCAAGTGCTGGCCTATAAAATCGAAACCCGCATCGGCGCGGACAATAACCTGGAAGGACGCGCGGAGCTGCTATTGGAGTCGCGTTCGGCCGCCGACCGGGTTCTGGTCTTCGAGTTGGCCCGGCTGTTGAAGGTCAGCGAGGTTCGCGAGGAGGCGGGCAGCCTCCTGCCCTTGCTTCAGAACCCCTCGCTTACGGAGTCCGAGGCCGCGACGCCGGGGGATGGCTGGGTGTTCGTGATCCTGCCTGCTCCCCATCCCGTCGGGACGCGGTTCCGGTTGACCTTTGTCTATCAAGGCAATGTAATCACGGACGAGGGCAATGGAGTCCTTTACGTGGGCCAGCGGGGCAGTTGGTATCCGCGACGGGGTTTCAATTCGAACGCGACCTATGACTTAACGTTCCAGTACCCGGAGCGGTTGACCCTCGTCGCGACCGGCGAGTGCCTGGAGGAAAAGACTTCCGGAGGCATGAAGCACAGCCATTGGGTCTCGGCCCAGCCCGTCCCC
Organism: Terriglobia bacterium; assembly: GCA_020072655.1. Lineage (GTDB taxonomy): Bacteria > Acidobacteriota > Terriglobia > UBA7540 > UBA7540 > JAIQGB01. Next base: position 7,039 of record JAIQGH010000046.1, read on the forward strand.
GTGGCAGGCTTCAATCTGGGGCCCTATCAGTCTCGCGGCCGCAAGGCGGGCGGGGTGGAGATCGAGGTCTTCGCTGCGCGCGAGGTGGAAGCAGCCTTGGAAAAACCGCACTTCGAACTGCAGCCCTCTAATGAGATTTCTAATAACCGCCCGCGAGGGCAAACCCCTTTGATTGCGGTGGCACCCGCACCCGCGCCGCCTCTTGACCCGGCGGCCCGCCTCGACGGCGTGACGGAAGTCGGGGCGACCGCTCTGGAGTTCTTCCAATCCCTTTGGGGCCGATTCCCGTATCCCCGGCTGTCGGTTTCGCAGATTCCAGGGGATTTCGGGCAGGGCTGGCCGGGATTGGTCTATCTGCCGACGCTCGCTTTCTTGCCGGATTCCGCGCGCGCCCGGTTGGGCCTTAACAAACCGGAGGACGTCTACAACGAGATCGCTTTGGCGCACGAGATCGCTCACCAGTGGTGGGGGAACCAAGTGGGCTGGCAGAGTTACCACGACCAGTGGCTTTCCGAGGGGTTTGCCACTTACGCTGCGGCGCTCTATCTGGCGAGCGAGAAGGATGGCAAGCGCAAATTCGAAGCCCTGCTCCAGGACTATAAGGCCACGCTGCTCAGCAAGAATCCACAAGGCGCGACGATTGAATCCGGCGGCCCTGTGTGGCTGGGCCATCGGCTCTCCAATTCCCTCAACCCGAACGGCTATGCCAATATCATTTACAAGAAAGCTTGCTGGGTGATCCATATGCTTCGCTGCCTGATGTCCGATGGGAAGACCGGGTCGAAGGAGAGATTCTTCACGATGCTGCGCGACTTCTTGGAGACCTATCGCGGCCAGTTTCCTTCCACGAAGGATTTTGTCCGGCACGCGGAAAAGTACATGAGCCCTGTCATGGACATCGAGCACGACGGCCGCCTGGACTGGTTCTTCAATGATTGGGTTTTTGGAACCGGGATCCCGACCTACGAACTGGACACCTCGACTCGCAGGATTTCTGCCAAAAAGTTCGTTGTCGAAGGGACAATCAAGCAGAGCGGGGTGCCATCCGACTTCGAGATGCCGGTTCCGCTCATCGCAAGTTATGGCAAGGAACGCAGTGCCCGCTTGGGCTGGGTCGTGGTCAGCGCAGATGGCGCCAGCTTCCGCTTCACGACGGCTGAGAAGCCCTCCCGGGCCGCCATCGACGAGAACAGCATCCTCGCCGTGGTCAAGTAGCCCCTCGTGGGTTCGACTTTCCTGCCCGCCGACCACGGAAACGTCGTCCGTTTCCCGTCTACTGCTTACTGCCTACTGCTCTCCTCCTATCCCGGCGGCCACCGGAACACCCGTCCTCCCAGGATGTGCACGTGAAGGTGGAAGATCGACTGGCCGGCGAATGAGCCGCTGTTGATGACCGTGCGATAGCCCTTTGGCTCCAAGCCGCGCTCTCGCGCCAATTGCGCGGCGACAGTCAGGAGCCGGCCGAGAAGCGGTTCGTCCTCCCGCGTTGCCTCCTTGAGCGAAGGGAGGTGCTGGCGAGGAACGACCAGCAGGTGGACCGGCGCCTGGGGGTGGGCGTCTTCAATGGCCACGACCAGATCGTCTTCATAGACGACTTTGGCAGGAGCCTGACGCGCGATAATGCGACATAAGAGACAGTTATCCATGTGCAGGCTGGAAGTCGTTAGTTGCTGTTTGCCTTTCCCTGGAAAAGCTGGACGATGGACCGCTTGAACCTTGTTCTCTCAGTCATCCTACCTGCAAACCTTTCACCCGGGCAGGCGCACCCGTCAACGAACGCCCAACGACCAACCACCAACAACGAACGCCACATTACTAATTCAGTCTCACTGCGAAGACCTCGGTGGCGAAGCCCGCATGCTGGAGTTCGCGGCCAAGCTGCTCCGCGGCTTCTTCCGTCGCCTCGCGGCCCACGCGCACGCGGTAAAAGACGGCATCACCACGGTCGAAGATCTGAATAGAAACGGGCCCGTAACGGGACGCGATGGCGGTTCCTAAACGTTCAGCATTCGCTCGGTCCCGGAAGGCTCCCACCTGGACGCCGAAGATCCCCGGCTCGCTGACGACAATCCCCGGAGTCTCTGCGCCGAGCAGTTCCAGCCGCACCAGCGCGGTTGAGGGCATGCCCATCGCCTGCGCCGCGGCGAACGAGAGATCAATAATGCGCCCCTCGACAAACGGCCCGCGGTCGTTGATGCGCACCTGAACATCGCGGCCGTTCTCCAGGTCATGGACGCGCACCTGCGTGCCGAAAGGCAGCGTGCGATGCGCGGCGGTCATGTCATACATGTTATAAGTCTCACCATTCGCCGTACGGCGGCCGTGGAAGGGATGTCCATACCAGGACGCGATTCCGGTCTCGCCCTGGATCCCGGAAGTTGGCGCCTGAGGCGGAGCGGGCACGGGAGCCGCCTGCGGCCGGGTGGTGGTGGGCATAGGAACCCGCCTGGGGCTGGGCGCGGGCGGCCGTCGCCGGTGCACACAGGCTGTGGAGACGACCAAAATCCCGAGCACCAGCACTCTCGTGGCGAGCACGTCCCGCGCCGACGTGCGACCCCTGACCATCGCCAGGAAGCGATAGTGCAAATTCAGCGTCCCGCCTTCTCCAGGTTTCTTGCCAGCCTCGACAATTCCTGTGCGGCCCGGCGCAACAACGTCGCCGCTTCCTGGCGCGTTTTCGGCTTCACATTCTTGTTCAGGAACTGGACCAGCTTTGCAACTTCTACGTCGATGGCCCGTCCAGCATCTTCAAATTTCACGCCACGCCCTCCGCTTGCCTGAGCGCTATTCTAGTCAAGCCATACCTTGGGCACAAACGAAAATCCCGGAGTCCCGTGGGGCTGGGCTATAATCGAATTTCGGCGTGAGAAGGTCGGGCGGCTTAAACCATCATGAATTTACCTTCGCAGCTCTGGTTCAAGTGGCAGCGGCTAAAGACCGCGCTACGTGAGGCCTTTGGTTCGCGCGAGCAGTCGTATGAGACTGTCCACCGCATGTGCCCACACTGCCGCGGGCTGATTGAGCGCAACGCCTCCATCTGCCCCTTGTGCGGGGGAGCTGTGAAGGCCCCGGCTTCTCGTGCGGGGACGGGCGCGCCGGGGCGGGTCCTGGGCGGCCTGATCCCGGTTCCTTCCACTGCGACTTCGGCGCTGGTGGCAGCGATCATCGCTCTCTATGGGATTTCCTGGTATTTGACCCAGGAGGCTGCTGCACCCGGCGCAGCGGTCAGCCTGGGAGGCATCGACGGCCGCGTTCTGATTCGCCTGGGTGCGAAGTTCGGACCGCTGATGTTTGCCGGTGAGTGGTGGCGGCTGGTGACGGCCATATTCCTCCACGCCGGGCTGCTTCACATCGGCATGAACCTCTGGTGTCTGTTCGACCTCGGTCCGACGGTCGAATCGCTGTTTTCCACGACGAAATTCATCGTTATCTATTTGGTTACGGGTATTCTGGGATTCGTTCTCAGCCTGTTCTGGAGCCCCTTCGGCATTTCCATCGGGGCCTCCGGCGCGATCCTCGGGCTGATCGGCGCTCTGATCGGGGCCAGTTTCCACCACGGCAGCCTGGGCAAAGACCTGCGCAGCCAGCTCTGGCGGTGGGTGATCTACATCGGGGTGTTTGGATTGTTCTTCAGCGCCGATAACGCCGCGCATCTGGGCGGGCTGATCAGTGGCCTTACGCTCGGCTACTTCGTTCCCGAGGGTGAGCCCACGACGCGCGCCAGCGAGAATTTCTGGAGCGCCCTGGCGATTATCGCGGTCGTTATCATCGCAGGGTCGTTCGCGCTGATGGCCCTGCAGTTGAACCGGCCTATCGGTTGAGGAGCGGTCCGAAGAGCTTCGCCGAAGGTTGCCGACTGCTTTCGTAAGCTCTGATGCGGTCTTCGTGGCGAAGGGTCAATCCGATATCGTCCCATCCGTTGAGCAGGCACTGGCGGCGAAACGGATCAATCTGAAATGCGATCCCGAGTCCTGCATCGTCGCTGATCGTCTCATCCTCGAGATTCACTGTCAGCCGATAGCCCTCTCTCGCGGCAGTGCGCCGAAACAGCTCTTCGATTTGAGGCTCGGGAAGAGTTACGAGCAGGATCCCGTTCTTGAAACAGTTGTTGTAGAAAATGTCGGCGAAACTCGGAGCAACGATCACCCGAAACCCATAGTCCTGGAGCGCCCAGGGGGCGTGCTCGCGGCTCGAGCCGCAGCCGAAGTTCGCCCGCGCGAGCAAAACCGAAGCGCCCTGGTATCGGGGCTGGTTCAGGACGAAATCGGGATTGGGGATTTCTCCTTCCAGATAGCGCCAATCATAAAAGAGCACGCGCCCATAGCCCTCGCGCGTGACCCATTTCAGGAATTGCTTGGGCACCATCTGGTCCGTGTCCACATTCACGCGGTCGAGCAGAGCAACGAATCCTGTGTGTTTGGTAAATGGTGTCATGGTCCCTCAGAGTGGCGAGTGACAAGTGACTAGTGGCGAGCAGAATTCAGAAGCCAGAAGTCGGGAGCCAGAATCGGCAGGAAGTGCGAAACTGGCTGCGCCAAGCCAGGGGCTTCAATCACTCAATCGCTCAATCCCGTCACTCGTCGCTGCTTTCAACGTTCCACTCGCGAATATCCACGAAATGCCCGGAAATGGCCGCCGCCGCGGCCATCAGGGGGCTGACGAGGTGCGTACGTCCGCCTTTGCCCTGACGGCCTTCAAAGTTGCGGTTCGATGTGCTGGCGCTGCGCTCGCCGCTCGGCAGAACGTCGGCGTTCATGGCGATGCACATGCTGCACCCCGCGTCGCGCCACTCGAAGCCGGCATCAATAAAGATCGTGTCGAGGCCTTCCTTCTCGGCAAGCGCCTTGATCTGCATCGAGCCGGGCACGGCCAGCGCGCTCTTGATGGTCGGCGCGATCTTCTTCCCCGCCACCACTCGCGCCGCAGCTCGTAGGTCTTCCAAACGCGAGTTGGTGCACGAGCCGATGAAGACTCGATCGACGGAAATATCCGCGATCTTCGTGCCCGGCTTCAGACCCATATACGCCAGCGCGGCCTCGGCGGCCCGGCGGTCAACGGGATCGCGGAAGGAGTTCGGGTCAGGTACGGAGCCAGTCACATCGGTAACCATGCCGGGATTCGTTCCCCAGGTGACCTGCGGGGGAATCTTCGCGGCGTCGAGCTCGACGACGCTATCGAACCGGGCGTCCGCATCAGAAGCCAGCGTCTTCCAATAGTCAACAGCGACCTGAAAGTCCTTTCCATGCGGCACGTACGGCCGACCCTCGAGGTAGGCAAAGGTCGTTTCATCAGGGGCCACCATGCCCGCGCGCGCACCGCCTTCGATGGACATGTTGCACACCGTCATCCGGCCTTCCATGGAGAGCGCGCGAATGGCCTCGCCCGCGTATTCGATCACGTGCCCTGTCCCGCCGGCGACACCGATCCTGCCGATGATAGCCAGAATGATGTCCTTGGCGGTGACGCCGCGCACGCGACGGCCGTTTACGCGGACCAGCATCGTCTTCGATTTGAACTGGGAGAGGCATTGCGTGGCAAGCACGTGTTCGACCTCGCTCGTGCCGATGCCGAAGGCGAGCGTTCCAAATGCCCCGTGCGTGGCGGTGTGGCTGTCACCGCAAACGATGGTCTGGCCCGGCTGGGTGATGCCCAGTTCCGGTCCGACCACGTGCACGATGCCTTGCCGGGGGCTCTGCATGTTGAACAGGAGCACGCCAAAGTCCCGGCAGTTCTTTTCCAGCGCATCGAACTGGGCCGCCGCCACAGCGTCTGCCAAGGGCAAGTGGCGGTCTTTTGTAGGAACCGAGTGGTCCATTACCGCGAAGGTAAGGTCGGGGCGCCGCACTGCGCGCCCCCCAGCCCGCAGTCCGGAGAAAGCTTGAGCGGAAGTTCCCTCGTGGACGAGGTGGCGGTCAATGTAAATGAGCGACGGTTGCCCCGGCTCCTCATGGACGACGTGGGCATCCCAAATCTTTTCGTACATCGTGCGCGGCGGCATCTTTGTTCCTTTGTTCCCAACCACAGAGTGCAGGGGGGAACCCAGCTTGAGCGGCCAGGGGCTATTGTGGGGGGCGCGGCGGGGTCAAGTCAAATTTATAGTTATTCTCATATCATAAGATTAGCTTATGGGAGTCAGGGACACGGCCTTGTGGCTTGTCCCACCCCACGATTCCGCTCCCGGAGAGCGAGGGCCACCTCCCGGCTCAGCGCCATTCCTGCCCTGAGGTGGCAATTACAGCCTCCCTACAACGAGTACCGGAACGAAAGGGTGAAGAGGTTGCCGCGGAAGCCCCGCTGCGTCGTGAGATCACCGAAGTACGGCTGCTCGCGGTAGTTGTAGAATCCCCAGGCTCCCTTGATTGTCCAGCCTTTGACGATATTCAGTTCGGCCGATGCATAGGGCTGAGTGTAGCTGGACTGCAGCGGGCCGGGGAACGCGTTGGGGTTGAGAATAAGCGTCACCCCATTGACGCTGTTCGACGAGTAGCCGAGGTTGAGCGTCACTTGCTTGACCGGCTTGAACATGAAGTCGGCGTGAGAGAAATCCGTCTTGACGCTGTAAGTCGAAATAGCCGCCAGCGACGCGACGCCGGACGCCAGGATGGGGCAGGGCGTGGAGCCTGGAGGCGCGGGACCAGATCCCAGCGAGTAGCAGATGTTGGTCGTGGAAAAAACGTTGTTGTAGTCGTATCCCAAGTCGAGGGCCCAGCGGTCCTGGGGGGCGATGGTCGTCGTAAATCCGTAGCTCCGGTTGTGCTGGAGGTTGTCGATCTCCACGACGTTGTTCCGAGCTTCGTAGACGTTGAGGGTGCCACCCAGGTTCATCCAGCGCGTGGGCTTATAGTTGGCCCGCAGTTTGTATTGCTGCAATTGTCGCGGACTGATCCGCGTAAACGTGTTGTCGGCCGACATCAGCTCCATGTCGTAAGTGATTCGGAAGGAGTCGATGGGCCGGAACCAGAGGCCCATCAGGAGTGAATGTTCGTTGATGACGATCTGTTCGCTGTCCGCTGCCGCGTCGACAACCTGGCAGGAGCCGTCCGCCGCGAGCTCGCTCGAAGTGCACCCGCCGCGCGTGGCCAGCGGAGGATAGTAAAGATCATTTGCGGCTTCGAAGTCGCTTTGGGAAATTGTCCGATGCCGATAGCGGTATCCGAGGCGCCCGCCAATCCTCTTCGTAAAGTCGTACTCCAGGCGGAAGGTGTTCAACTTAGTGTCCTGGCCGATGAACAGGCTCGAAAACCCGGAAGCCACATCAGCGCCCGAGGAGCTAGTGTGGGGCGGGCAGGCCGCCGCCGTGTACGGAGGCGGGCAGGTCGCCGGGTTGAAAGAGACCCCAGGCTGGTTCAATCGCGTGCCGAACAATGCCAACTCCGAGCTCACCCACTGCGCCGGGATGCGAAAGTTCCAAAACCGGAATTCGTCAACGAGGCGGAGCTTCGGAGTAATGTAGTAGGTGGCCGCAAAGTCCGTTGAGACCGAGATCCGTTTCGCCGTCGCCGGCCCCGAAGTGCTGAGCTGCCGTTCGGCGGTACGACTGTCCAGCCCTTGGAACAGCTCGTTGAAAATTGGCACGTCCATGTTGGAGGAGCTGTACACAAAGCGGCTTGATACGTCGAGGTTCTTGATCGAGCTCGACTGGAGGGTCACTTGTTCGGTCGGGTACTTGGTCCGCATGGGCCCGACGCGACTGTAGCCCAGGAAGGCATTGCACGTGGGACTCGCTGTGGGCGGAGTTGTTGTGGCGTTCGTGATCGGAGCCGCGCAAGGCGATCTGTTGGCCGTGTCGTAGATGAGTCCCAGGTCCACCGGGGTTCCGTTGGCGAGCTGATAGCCGAAATTCTGATCGGTGTAAGACGTGTCGCCCTTGAAATACTGGAAGAACTGGTCGTAGCTGATTTGGGTCCGAGGCGCCAGCCGGAAGTCAATTCCAACCTGATAAGCATTCAAGGTTGTCTTCCAGTCCTGGAAGAGCAAGGTGTCGGTTCCTTCGTGGATGCTCGAAAGCGACGGGCCATCATTGATGTTGCGCGAGTACCCGAGGCGGAAGCGCACGCGGGACTGCGGTAAGAGGGTCAGCGCGACGTTGCTCATCCGGCGAACCAAGGCCATTCGGTGCGGCGAGTCGATGATGGGGATGGTGGGATTCGACCCCGCGGGGTTCAGCGGATTGGCGAGGAGATCATAGTTCCAGTAGTTCTGGTCGCGCCGAAAGGTGGCGTTGAAGTTGTACCACTTGTCCTTGGACACGCGCAGCATGGAGAAATTGTTCGGATCGCCGCCGTATCCGAAGCTGGTCAGATAGAGGTTGTCGAAGAGCCCCGCCCCGCGCGTGAGCGGCCGCATCTCCAACGTCTGACCGAGCAGCCGCGGCCCCTGATGGAGGTTGACAAAGGTGTCAAAGACGCCCTCGTTTCCCGTGAAGTCCGTCCATCGGTAGCCTAGCTCAATTGACTGCCGAAGGTTGTAGTTCCCCACTTTGACGCCTTCGGAAGTTTCCTGGGCACCGGCAGGGGTGGGCCCCAGAAGCACCGTTGACAGGATCAACAAGAGGACGGCAAGAAGCGTACCGCGACGATTCAATTTCATAGGCCACTCCCGGAAAACGGATTGGTGCCCGCGTTCGTCGGGCCCGGCGATTCGAAAATCCCTGCGCATCGGCAAGAAGGTCTTCATCGGCTTTCTACTTAAAAAAGATATTGCTGAAGTTCGACCCGTGGATTTGCGTGTGGCACATCGTGCAGGCCTGGTACTTGGCGGCCTGGTTGTGGAACGACGGGAGGCCCGGCACAGACGTGTCGACGGTCAGTGTGTGACACTCCAGGCAGAGTAAGTTCACTTGGCTCCGTCGCAGCAGCCGCGGATTCGACGAGCCGTGCGGCGTGTGGCAGGCTACACACCCCTCGGTCTTGACGGGAGGATGTTCAAAGACGAACGGCCCCGCTTTTTCGACATGGCATTTGAAGCACACTTGGTCTTGCGAGGCCGTGGACCGCAATTGCTTGGTCAAGAAACCGCCGTGCTGATTGTGACAGTCGGTACATCGCACCAGGCCCTCGTTCACGCGATGGTGGAAGGGCTTGGAGAACTCGGGCTTGATCTCGGTGTGGCACGAGAAGCAAAGCACCGGTTGCCTCTCCACCAGCAAGAATTGACTTTCCTTGGCGTGGTGTGCCGAGTGGCAGTCTATGCAGGCCACGTCATTGACATTATGCTGGGAGCGCGCGAAGTTGCTGTGTTCCTCACCGTATTCGTGGCAGGCCAGGCAGCGCGCCGAATTTTCCTCTCCTTTGCCATGGAAGCCGTAAATGAGTTTCTTGGCCGCTTCGACCTTGGCGGCATTCCCAATGGCTTCGCCCATCGCGTCGGCGTGCGCCTTACCGGGACCGTGACAGGTTTCACACCCCGTGTCGTAAGACGCCCCGGCTAACACGGTGTGGGCGTGGACCGTCGTGCTGACCTGCTTGGCTTTGTCCTCGTGGCAACCCGCGCAGACGTCCTGCCCCACATAGTCGGTGGGCTGTCCGGCTACTTGCGCCCTCCAGGAGGACGAAGACGGCTGCTGCGCCGTGCTGCGCTTCTCTGCCGACGCGACACCTATTCCGAGTATGAAGACGGAGACAAAGATTGCCAGTCCAGCAAGAATCCTGCGCCTTCCGATCAGGAGGTTCATGGAGTGACCTCTTCCCTTGGTGGTTGAATCCAGCGGTGAGCTATCTACTGGAGCTTTGCGAAGCATGAACTGTGTCACGATGTCACTTTGCCAATTCATCGCAGGCTTCGGAGTTCCGTCCGAAGCGCGCGGGCAAAATGTTCAGCTTTCCAGCACTACTAATTAAGGAGCGCTATGACTACCTGTCTGTTGGTACGGACCTTACTCTTACAGCACCCCACTAACTCTTGGTGACTACGTAAGCGGACTATCTTAGTACAGATTGTCGGCGCGTGGTAGGGGGATTTGTAGAAATATATCGCAACAGGTGGACGAACAGCTGGACAAACCTAAGCGGCGGTAATTCTGTCCATGCGCCGGGACGCGCCACTAGATGCTGGAGGCCTCGTGCTACTCGCCGTTCATGCACTTCCGGATGAACTCATCCAGGGCGCGCAGAGGGATGTAAATCCGGAACCCAAGGCGGATCGATCGAAGTTCCCCGCTGTTGAGCCAGCGGTAGAAAGTGGCCCGTGAGACGATGCCGCCGGTGCGGCGGTGCAGGAACCGCAATGCCGAGGGAGTGGACAGAAGCCTGGTTGGGAAAAAGGACTGAACTTTCGCGTCCGTCGGGAGCGGGAGCTGGCCGGGCGCCGATAATTGCGACGTTTTCATTTGGAGACCACCTCACGAGTCTTGGGAGCAGAAGAATGCAGACTGCTTTCTGCCTCCCGACTTCCGGACACCCGGCTAGAAGAAAACCAGGAGACGAATGAATCCCCCGCGCCAGCACGGTTCGTCACCGTTTCGCCGAATAGGTGCCAACTCAGCCGCCCTAGGCCACGTCCTCGAGGAACTGTTCCCGGAGCGCCGCCAGTCGGCGGCGGTCGCGGGCGCGCGAGTCCTCGCACTCTGCTTCGCGCAGTCCAAACCGGGCGCGGTCCATGATCACGTGGGTCGGCTGGCAGGAGAGAAAGAGCAGGGGCTCAAGTTCCTCGAGTTCGTGATGCCAGCATCTGGCCCTGCCCTCGGCGGCAGGAAACACGCACCCCTTGCGGCAACAGCGGGAGGACTCGGGCCTGGTTCTGTTCAGCAACGCACGGCGGCCCAGCGCACGCGACGAGGAGAGGGGGCGCAAGGCAGGAAGGAGGACTTCTTCGCCGGAAAGCGCGCAGACCGGCGGGGACGGCTCTGAGGCCACGGCTTTGGGGGACGCATAGGGCATTGGAAGACGTGTCTGGCGCTCGATCATGGAAGGACCACCTCCGAAGAGCAAAGGACGACACTCTGACCCTGAACATCGCGATGTCCGGATCTGAGTCCGAGGGGAACCGCGCAGACGAGAGGACAGGGTCGTCTGGGAGCCCTGGGTGACCACCCAGGCCAGCCGGGCTTGGACTTTCTGTCGCTCAGCGAGCCGTTGGAAAGTCGGCCCACCCTTACTCCAAAAGACAACCCTTGCGCTGGCTTGGATATTCGTTAATGATAAAAGGCGTCTACGCCGATAGCTGGGGGCATAGAAGGGGGGGATGCGGGCCTCCGGGCGAACCACGGATGCGGAGAGGCAATGCGGCGTCGGGCGCTCGGAGCCTGGGCTAACGGGGCCGAGGCCTGTTGTATAATGAGGGCCGTCCATATCGAGTAATCTATTTGAGCATACATTCTCCCCGGTGTTGACAAATGCCTCAAGAGGCAGGCAAAATGTGCGGGAAGATACGGGCCCGGGAGTTCACCTTCGGGCCTTTGCTCAAGTTGTTGGACTGCTGAGAACCTCCGCGGAGACCAAGCCTCCCGGACCCTCGCCAGGGGCAACGGGGGCCCGGTTTCCCACCCCAGGTTGCCCGCAGGTGTAGGCGGCCGGTGGTTACGTCGAACGGACGAAACGCATTGTAGCCTATTAAGCTAGCTACTGTCAAGTCAAAAATCGCGAAGCGAGGCTGGACACCATGACTGCGTTGAACACTGCGAAGATCATCCGCCGGGTTCGCCGAAAACTGGAGGTTAGCCAGGAGGGCTTGTCACGCCTCCTCAACGCTACCAAGGGCGCCATCCAACACTGGGAACGCGGCCGGAATAACCCGGACCTGGCGCGGTTGCTAGCTTTGCGCCAGCTTTGTCCGCCGGGAGCGGAGCGTAAGGAACTGGAGGCCCTCATCCGGCAGGTCCAGGCGGAGGTCGCGCCCCTCCCGCCCGGCGCGCAACCTTCGTCCAAACAGGAAGGGGTCGGCAAGGCGCCCCTGCTTCCTCCCGTCCGCCCCAATGAGAACCTGGTGCTGCTTCGCCGTGAGAATGCCCGGCTCCGGCGGCAGGTGGAGAAGCTGCAAGCGACGATCGAGCGCAAGAACGAGAAGTTGCGGATCCTTGAAGATCTGGCCACCGAGCTGCAACGAGAGGTTGCGCGCGTCCGGGCGAGCGGCTCTACCGCGACTTCCGGCCCCTCGAACGTGCCCTCTGCCGCGTCCTGAAGGTGAGCAAGCAGGGTGGGCTAGCTTGCTCGGATGCGGACTGCCCAGATGGTCACCACCATGGGCTGGGCACTCGCCACTCCATCCTCTGCCAGCATCGTCAAGAAAGCGATGGCTTGCCCGAGCCTCGGCTGGGCTTCGGGGTGACTGCGAATCTGCAGCAGCAGCGCGAAAGCCTGCCTCACTAAAGCCTCGACTGAAGGGGTTATTCGACTCATCTCCTAGGACCTCCTATCCCCAAGGTCTTTCGGTAGGCCAGCTTCACGCCTCTCGTTTGCATCGTTCCGGACACGTGGGTCAGATCGGGATGTGTAGGCCGGCCCACCGGTGACGGTTTAGCACTTTCCCCCTTGCCGCGCGAACGTCTCAGCCAAGGAGCCGGCAGCCTTGGCCAACGCACATGGCCGCTGAGGCCCGTGCGGTGATGGGGACGGCGCGTAGTGGCGGGTGAGGCAGGCGCGGCGTTCCGCATGCGGAGGGACAAGCGTGGTTGCCGCTGCGGTGCGGTAGAGCCGAACTCGCGTAGGCGTACCTCGATTCTTCCTCAATGAGCAGGTCGGCGCCATCCCCGGGACCGAACAGATTGGTGGACTCTTGGCGGCATCCTCGGTTAGCGGATTCAATGGTGAGTATGCACAGGGCGGGTTGGCTTGGGCGGGCTCTCGTGAGGCGAGGTGCAGGCAGACTCCAGCACGTGACGCCCGTGCTGCGGCACTTGCCTCGGCGCGAGAATCGCAGCTTCTCAGTGCCCGGCGCGGAGGTTCCGTGAGGCGTCTTACGCCCCTTACATCGTCACGGTGATTGGGGCCTTCAGCGTAAAATCGAGCTTGGTTTCGGGCGGAATCTGAATCTGTTGGCCCTTGGTCGCCGCTTGGACGGCGGTGCCTGCGCCGGCACCCACGGCTGCCCCGATGGCTGCGCCCTTACCGCCCCCTGCGATGGCGCCAATGATCACGTGTGATTTCACCGGAGAATCCTTTCTGGAAGAATGAATGGGGGAATCATTGATTTTTTGCAATTGTTCAATGGTTTTCATCCAATTTCCTGAGTCCGATGCTCCCTGATGTATTTGCCGGTCTTGTTTCGATCGTTTGCCTTGCTTTGCTTTTAAAATTCTGGAAACCGGTGTCGGTATGGCGTTTTAGTGATGAACCTCAGCAGACA
>JAIQGH010000047.1 GCA_020072655.1 Terriglobia bacterium
AGAGCCGACCTTCCCCGGCCCGTTCCCGGCACGAGCCGGGGCGGGCAGGTCGGCATTTTGGGGTCGTGCCGGGCTCCCGACAGTGTCGGGACAAGTTCCGCCCGGCGCTACGGAAGTCACCGAGCCGAGGGTGAAGCGGAACGCGGGCGAGCGGTTGAATTCCCTTCCAGGAATTGATAGGGTTAGCCTCTCAATTAACCTGGAAAGGAGGTCCCATGCGAAAAGGCTTTCTGATGGTCGTCGTCTTGGCGGCCCTCGCGTTCCTGGCGTGCGAAATGCAGAGAAGGCAGGAGAAAACCGCTGAGCCATCCGGTGCGCAGCCGGAGACCGCAGCGCCCGCTGCTCCGGAGGCAGCCCCCGAACCCGAGATGGTGACCACTCCTTCGGGCTTGAAGTATCAGGAGTTGGTCGTGGGCAAGGGGCCAGTACCGAAGCACGGCAACAAAGTGATGGTGCATTACACCGGCTGGCTGAGCGATGGCACGAAATTCGGCAGTTCGATCCCCCGCAATGATCCCCTCGTCTTCCGGCTCGGCCGTGGCGAGGTCATTAAAGGTTGGGATGAAGCCATCGCGACCATGCACGTCGGCGGGAAGCGCAAACTCATTGTTCCGCCCAAGCTGGGATATGGCGATCAGGGCTATGACGGCCTCATTCCCGCCAACGCCACGCTGGTTTATGAAGTGGAATTGCTGGGTTTCCAGTGAGGTCGCGAGCGGCGAGCCCGCTTCGTAGGCCCGTCGGATGATCAGTCACCGTGACCGGGAGTGGGTCGGTTTCATGTAGAGGCCGCTTTACGCCGTCCCGATGCAATTCATCGGGACGAGGCAAACGCCGCTACGACATCAATGTCACCCACGATCGCCGTGATCCCTCACCTTCCCGACTTGTGCTATTCTAAGGAACGTTGCCCACGGCGGCGGGATGCGCTGTGGGAAAGCACGTTATGGCCTTGATTGCGCCATCCATTTTGGCCGCGGACTTTGCGAGGCTCGGGGAAGCGCTCGAGATTATCAAAGCCGCGGGCGCGTCCATGGTGCACCTGGACGTGATGGATGGGCACTTTGTGCCGGAGATTTCCGTAGGCTTGCCCGTACTTGCCAGCCTTCGCAAGGCGACCGACCTGGCACTTGACGTACACTTGCTCATCGAGCGGCCGGAGCGCTATGCCGAGCGGTTCGCGGACGCGGGCGCGGACCGGATTGCCATCCACGCTGAGGCCACGCCGCATCTTCGGCGTACCCTCGAGCAGATTCGCGGTCGCGGAGCCAAAGCCGGCGTGGCGGTGAGTCCCTCGACGCCCCTCGCGGCGGTCAGCGAGGTGCTGGGCGAACTCGATTTCCTGAATGTTCTCACGGCCGAGCCGGGCCTGCGCGAGCAGCCTTTTATCCCGGCCTCGACCGCCAAGTTGCGAGCCGCTGCGGAGGAACGGGCGGACCGGCGGCTGGATTTTGTCCTCCAGGCCGAAGGCGGGATCGGGCCGGAAAGGCTTGAAGGACTGGCGCGCGCGGGGGCAGACATCCTTGTGGCCGGTTCTGCCATCTTTGATAATGTTGATCCTCGGGCACGATTGAGCGAAATGATCCGTCTGGCGACGGTTGCCCGCATAACATCGAAAGTCTGACTCGTGCCCACCCCGGAGTCGAAGCTCTGACCGGAATCATGACCAAGCTGGGCCCGAAAAGCATCGCGAGGAGGGCGCTCCCGTTTGCCTTGGGCCTGCTGGTCCTCCCCGGTTGTGTCCTCCTGCACCGCCATCGCGCGGAGGACGCGGGGCTCGTGAACCCGGGCGATCAGCCGGACAAGATCCTGTTTGAGAAAGCCGCCCGAGAGATTCAACGCGGGCGCTACGACGTCGGCCGGCTAACCCTTCAGACGCTCATCAACACCTATCCCGACAGCGAATACCTCTCCAAGGCGAAGCTGACGATCGCGGATTCTTATTACAGCGAGGGCGGAATGTCCGGCCTGACGCAAGCCGAAGCCGAATACAAGGATTTCATTACCTTCTTCCCCACTGCGCCGGAAGCCCCGGAGGCGCAGTTCCGTGCCGGCATGGCGCATTTCCGCCTGATGGCCAAATCCGACCGCGACCGAACCGAGGCCAAGCTTGCCGAGGCGGAGCTCAAGGAATTTCTCCTGAAATATCCCGACAGCCCGACCATGCCGCGCGTGAAGGCGCGGCTCCGGCAAGTCCAGGAAGTGCTGGCCCAGGGGGATTACCGGATCGCCCGCTTTTATTTCATGAAAGGCGCCAACCGGGCGGCGCGCTCGCGTTTCCAGGAGATCTCCGACCGCTATCCGAGCTTCAGCAGAGGTGACAGCGCGCTCTTCTACGCCGGACAATCACTCGAGCGGCTACGACAGCCCCAGGAGGCCGTGCCGTTCTACGCGCGCGTGATTACCGAACACCCGCTCAGCCCCTTCGTGAGTGACGCCAAGGAGAGGCTCACCGCTCTCCATCAGCCCATCCCGCGCCCGACGAAGGCGATGCTCGCGCGCGCCCAAGCGGATGCTGTCCCCCGCCCTGGGAAGGACCTGTTCCAGAAGTTAGGGGCCTTCATCTCGAGTGGGCCCGACACGAGCGCCACCCTGCGCGGGCCTGTCCGGCTGGGAACGCCGAAGCCTGCGGAAGCGGAAGTCGCGAGAGGGGGTGAGGCGACGCCCGCTTCGACCTCGATCATCGCTCAACCCGTCGGCGATGAAGCTCTGAAAACCGGCCAGCCCATCACCACCTCGCCCGCGTCAGGCAATCCCGGCGGCGCAAATTCCGCGGCCCCTCAAAGCGCGAACGGTGCTGCGAAGCAGGAGCCTTCTTCTGCTTCGGGAGGCAACCAGAAATCCGACCCGACTCAGCCCGCCAAGAAGAAAGCCAAGCACAGCCTGTTCAGAAGAATGATCAAGCCCTTCTGAGGATCTCTGCGATCGCCGGGGCCAAAACCCCGGCGCGCTGACCTATCTCCTTCCGAATCCGCTCGCAGCCGCCATTTTCGCGCCTGACGACGACACGATCCCATTCAATCCGACCGGCTTACAACTTGACTTCGTCGTGCCTTGGTGGTATTCCTCAACCCACTTAGGGTGCCGGGTGTAGTCACAAGGAGGCGCAGCGTGCCGCGGATGGTTCTGGTTGCCGACGACAGCCCCACTCACCAGAGACGAGCCAACGGAATCCTGACGGGTGAGGGCTTGGAAGTCGTCACGGTTTCGAACGGCGTGGCCGCCATCAAGAAGCTTTCCGCATTCAAGCCGGCCTTGATCCTTGCCGACGTTTCGATGCCGGGACGCGACGGCTACGAGGTCTGCGAGTTTGTGAAGGGCTCGCCGGAATTTGCGCACGTCCCCGTCCTGCTCGTTTTCAGTGATCTCGAACCCTTCGACGCCGCGCGTGCCCAGCGGGTGCGGGCGGACGGCCGTATCAAGAAACCTTTTGGACAAGACGAGCTGATAAACGCCGTGAATCAATTCTTGCCGCGGGAGGCCGTGGCGCCTCCGCCGCCTGCGGTGCCGGTTCCGCCCGCCGAGCCGGCAATGGTAGCGGAGCCAGTGCAAGAAGAACCCCAGGCCGAGGCCAAGGCAGAACTTCCGGAGTTGTCGCTCACCGAGGGCGTGGCGCTGGGGGAACAGGCGCTTCAGGAGGAAGCCGCGCCTGTCTTTGCGCCTCCGCCAGTCACCGAACTGCCTCCCGTGCCGGAAGCGCCTCCAGCCTTCGGATTCGCCATCGCCCCGCAGGTGGCGCAGGAGGAAGCGGCCCCTGTCGTCGAGCCTCCGCCGGTCATGGAACAACCGTCGGTGCCGGAACCGCCTCCAGGCCCCGAATTCGCTGTCGTTCCACAGGTGGCGCAGGAGGAAGCGGCTCCTCTCGTCGAGTCTCCGCCAGCCGCAGAAGAGGTCTTCGCACCAGAGCCACCTCCAGTCGCCGAAGTTGGGTTCGTTCCGCAGGCGGCGCAAGAGGAAGCGGCTCCTATCGTCGAGCCTCCACCAGCCGCAGAAGAAGGTCCCGGTCCAGAACCACCTCCAGCCCCGGAGATCGGGTTCACCGCAGCGGTTGAGGAAGCGCCGCCAGTCGAGGCCGGAGCTCCACCAGAGGCAGAGGTCCCACCTGTAGAGTCGGTCCCCTCGGAGCCGATACTTGAGGAGGAGGCGGCTGCGGCTGTTGCTCCGGCGGAACCCGAGACCACCGAGCGCACGATGATGTTTCGCGCGCCCCTGGAGATCGCCGAGCCGATCCTGAGCGATGAAATGGCTCCGTCACCTCCTGCCGTGAGCGAACCTGAGCCGGAGCCCGCTCCGCCCCCTGAAGCCGAGCTTCCGCCAGCCGAAGTCGCCCCCTCTCCCACTTTTTCTCTCGAAAGCTACTCGCTCGCGGAGGCCGGCGCCGGTCAGGTGCGCATCGCGGCGGGGGAGATAGAGGCCGTGACGCTGGCTCCTCCGGCCGAAGTGGGCGAGGCTCCCCCCGCCGAGGTTCCGACCGAGGAGGCCCCTGCAGCCGAGGCCCCGACTGAAGTCCCCCTTGCCGCCGAAGCTGAACCGACAGCTCCAACCCCACCGTTTGCCGAGATGCCGCCTCCGCCTGAGCCCGGTCCTGCCGAAGCACCCGCCGCCCCAGTCGAGGCCGGCGCGCCAGAGGAGGCGGTTGTACCGGCGGAGGCCGCCCTGCAGGTCGTGGACACGGAACTTGTCCACTGGATTGTCCACAGCGTTGTCGTGCGCATGGCGCCACCCGCCCTCCCCACGCCGATGGTGGAAGAGATGATCCAGAGTCTCACCGACGAGATCGTGGCCGAACTCACCCAGCCGCCCGCCGAGGGTTAGTGCTCCTTGGGTACATACAGCGATTGGAAACCCTGAAGCAATCTGCGTAGGGGCGCGCCAATGCGTGCCCCGGCTCGAATTTCCAGTAGGCTGAAGTTTGCGCGCCGCCCTGAGTTTGACTGGTCTTGACCCAGCCGCTATAGTAGTTTGATTTCAAGCGGTTCAGCCGCGAGTTCGGGAGTCTGTCCGCGTGGAACAAGAGATCCCCAAGGTCTATTCTCCGGAGGCCATCGAGCCGCGCTGGGCCACCTACTGGGTGGAGCAAAAACTCTACCGCCCCTCCGACGGCGACGACCGCAAGCGCTTCTGCCTGGTTATTCCCCCTCCCAACATCACCGGTTCACTCCACATGGGGCACATGCTGGAGCACACGGAAATTGACATCCTAATGCGCTGGCACCGCATGGGTGGTGAAAACGTGCTCTGGCTGCCCGGTTCCGACCACGCGGCAATCGCCACGCAGATGATTGTCGAGCGGGAGCTGGGCCGCGAAGTATTGCCCGACCTGCCGCCGGGGCCCGAAGCCGAAACCACCTGGCGACGCGAAGGGCAACGCCTGCGGCGCCAAATGGGTCGCGAGGAATTCCTGGCGCGTTGCTGGCGATGGAAGGAGGCGAGCGGCGGGACCATCCGCAAGCAGATGGAGCGCCTGGGCACCTCGTGCGACTGGACGCGCGACCGCTTCACGATGGACCCGGCTTACACCCGCGCGGTTCTGGAAGTGTTCGTCCGGCTCTACGAAGAAGGGCTCATCTACCGCGGGAAATACATCGTCAACTGGTGCCCGCGGTGTGGAACGGCCGTCTCGGATCTTGAGGTGGTGCACGACGCCCGCCCCGGCCATCTCTGGTACATCCGTTATCCCTATGAAGATGGCTCCGGCTTCTTGACCGTCGCGACCACGCGGCCCGAAAGCATGCTGGGCGATACCGCAGTCGCCGTGAATCCCCAGGACGAGCGCTACCGCTCGGCGGTCGGCCGCAAATTGCTCCTGCCGCTCCTCAAGCGCGTCATTCCGGTGGTCGCCGACGAATTCGTTGATCCGCAGTTCGGCACCGGCGCCGTGAAGGTGACGCCCGCGCACGACGCCAACGACTTCGCGATCGCCCAGCGCCACCACCTGCCGTCGGTGGAAGTCATCGCTGCAGACGCCCGGATGACGGACGAGGCCGGTCCGTATCGCGGCATGGACCGCTACGACTGCGATCCGCGTGGTGGAGGACGGGCGAGTCCGCATCGTGCCCGACAACTACCGGAAGATCTACCTCGACTGGATGGGCCGCATCCACGACTGGTGCATTTCGAGACAACTCTGGTGGGGCCACCGCATCCCCGTCTGGTACTGCGACGCGTGCGGCGAGGTGATCGTGGCGCGCGAGACGCCCGCTCACTGCCCCAAATGCTCGCGGAGCGAGTTGCGCCCCGAGACGGACACGCTCGACACGTGGTTCAGCTCGGGCCTGTGGCCGTTCGTGACCCTCGGCTGGCCGGACGAGACCGCAGACCTGCGGCGCTTCTATCCTACCGACCTCATGATCATGGGTTTCGACATCCTCTTCTTCTGGGGCGCGCGCATGATCATGATGGGCGTGAAATTCATGCACGACGTGCCCTTCCGCGAGCTTTATATCCATGCCCTCGTGCGGGACGCGGAAAAGCAGAAGATGTCGAAGACCAAGGGCAATGTCATCGACCCGCTGGATGTGACCGACCGCTTCGGGACGGATGCGACGCGCTTCGCGCTCGCCATCAGCGCCGCGCCGGGAACCGACATCGCCTTCAGCTATGACAAGCTGGAGTCCTATCGCGCCTTCGCCAACAAGATTTGGAACGCGGGCAGGTTCATTCTGATGAACCTGCAGAAACTGGCCGAAACGCACCGCGAGCGCTTGGCCGCCGCCCTGGAAGCGATCCCCGGCGTCGGTTTCGAGCCCGCGACGAGCGCGCCGGACCTCGAGCTCGCCGACCGCTGGATCTTTTCCCGGCTGGCCGCGGTGACTCGCGAGATCAATGAGGCACTGGCCAGCTACCGTTTCCACGAAGCGGCCTTTACGATCTATCACTTCTTCTGGCACGAGTTCTGCGACTGGTATCTGGAGTGGATGAAGCCAGTTGTCACGGCTCCGGCCCGGACAGAGACCCTTCCCGCCGCGTGGATCAACCTGGCGCGGGCCTTCGACGCTTCGCTCCGCCTGCTCCATCCCTTCATGCCGTTCATCACCGAAGAACTCTGGCATCGGCTTCCACGCGCGGGAGAGGAGCCATCCATCTCTCTCACATCCTTCAGCCTGGTGGGCGAACGCGTCTCCGATCCGGTTTCCGAAAAGCAATTTGAGACCATTCAAGAGCTCGTCGTCGCCGTGCGGAATGCCAAGGCGGAAATGGGCCTGCAGAACCAGAAAGCCAGCGCCCAGGTGGCGAGCGAGGATTTGCGCCTGCTGGAGCTCTTCCGCGCCCATCAGGAAACGATCCTGCGCCTCGCCGGCCTGCAGGCGATGAACTTCACGCGAGAGCGCCTGGCAGCGAACCTCGCGGGGGTGCGTGTTACGCCCTCATTCGACGTCCGTCTGTTTACGGAAGCGCGGATTAACGAGCAGGCCGAGCATGAACGGCTGCAAAAGGAAAAAGCAAGATTGGAAAAAGCGCTCGAGCAAACCAAAAGGCAGCTCGACAACCAAGAGTTCATGGCGCGCGCGCCACGCGACGTGGTGCGCGGTGTCGAGCACCGCTATGCCGAGCTGGGCGCCCTTTACGAAAAGGCGCTCGAGTCTCTCAAGAAGCTGGATGCATCGTGACCGGTCCTGTCCGCCCTTCCCCAATTCGTGAGGCGTTTTCGGCTTTGGGCGTATCGGCCGCGGAACTGCGCGACGTCGTCGAGCGCGCCCTCGCTGAAGACCTGGGGCGCGGCGACGTCACCTCGCGCTTGACCGTTCCCGAAGGCCAGCGGGCGCGCGGAGTTTTGCGGAGCAAAACAGCGCTCGTCGTGGCGGGCCTGCCCGTGGCGGCGGAAGTTTTTTGTGCCTTGGACCCCTCGACAGAGTGCGAGCTTACGGTCAAGGAAGGCGCGGAAGTGGATGCCGGCACGCATCTGGCCGTGGTGATTGGCACCTCCGCCGCGTTGCTCGCCAGAGAACGTGTGGCGCTGAACTTCCTCCAGCATTTGTGCGGGATTGCGACCTTCACCCGCGAGCTGAAGTCGCGCCTCGCGGGCCTTTCGGTCGCGCTGCTCGACACGCGCAAGACCACGCCGGGACTCAGGGCGCTGGAGAAATACGCCGTGCGGGTGGGAGGCGGTGAGAATCATCGCCTGCGCCTCGACGATGGGATTCTGATCAAGAACAACCACCTCCAGCTCGCGGGCGGCGTGCGGGCAGCCATCGAGCGGGCGCGGCGGCTGCGGCCGTCCATCGCGCCGGAACTGCCGATCGAGGTCGAAGTCAGAAGTCTCTCGGAGCTTCGTGAGGCTCTCGATGCCGGCGCCGAGGCCGTTTTGCTCGATAACCTGACACCCGACGAGGTGCGCGAATGCGTCGCGCTCGCGGCGGGCCGCGCGCGTCTGGAGGTTTCGGGCGGCATCACCGCGACAAACATCCGCGCATATGCTGAGACAGGAGTAAACTCGATTTCCGTCGGCGCGCTGACGCACTCCGCGCCGGCGGCCGACATCAACTTCTTGATTGAACCTTTGTAGGGGCGGGTTATGCCCGCCCGAGGGAGGGCGAAGCCCTCCCCTACGCCCATGGTCCCTGGCAGCACCGACCGCAAGATCGACAAGCTCATTCACCTCATGGTGAAGAACGCCACGGTGGTTGTGCCGGGGCCCAAGATCGCCGCGGAGATCGGCGGCACGCGGGCCACGGTCTGGAAGTACATTGAGAAGCTGCGCGCGCTGGGTGTGGAGATCAAAGGCCACCCGGCGAGTGGCTATCAACTGAAGAAGCTTCCCGACATCCTGGCTCCCAGCCTCGTCAAGCCCGAGCTCGGCGACAATCAGATCGGCCACCGCATCGTGCACTACTTCCGGGCGGATTCGACGAATAGCCTGGCACTGGAGATGGCCGCCCAAGGCGCCGCCCACGGGACCGTCGTCCTGGCCGAGGAGCAGACCGCCGGACGGGGGCGCCTGGGCCGCTCCTGGTATTCGGAAAAATCCAGCGGCATTTATGTTTCTGTGATTCTGCGGCCGCCGCTTGCTCCCTCGGCGGCGCCCGTGCTCACGCTGATGGCGGGAGTGGCGGCCCAACACGCGGTCACTACCGTGACCGGGCTCTCCGCGGACATCCGTTGGCCGAACGACGTGCTCGTGAATGGCCGGAAAGTGTGCGGGATTCTCACCGAGATCAGCGCGGAGCTCGACCGCCTCCACGCCGCGGTGTTAGGCTTCGGCATCAACGTCAATCATTCCAAAATGCCGGAAGAGCTGAAAGCCATCGCCACGTCGTTGCGCATCGAGACGGGCAAGCCCTGCTCGCGCGCGCAAGTCCTGGTCGCGTTGCTGCGGGAACTGGAGCGGCAATATCAGCTCTTGCTCGAAGAGGACGGCGCCGCCATCGCCGAGCGCTGGTCGTCAGCATCCAGTTTCGGCGAGGGAAAGCGAGTCCGCGTCCTGACCCACACGGGCGAGTTTCAGGCGACCACTGCCGGCCTCGATCCTAGCGGGGCGCTGCGCGTGCGCCGCGACGACGGGCGCGTGGAGTTGTTGGTGGCGGGCGAAATAGTAGAAGTAAAATAACCGGATGTAGCGCCGGGCGGAACTTGTCTCGACGGCGTCGGGAGCCCGGCATGTTGCCCCGAGGAATCGGGGCGCTACGAGAAGCGATGCTTCTAGTCATCGACGTCGGAAACACGAATACGGTGCTCGGGGTTTTCGAAGGCAGGGAGTTGCGCGCTCAATGGCGGCTTTCGACGAACCACCAGCAAACCGCCGATGAATACGGCATCCTGATTCGCAACCTCTTCGCCCTCGACAGCGTCCAGCCCGCAAGCATCGACGGGGTCATGGTGGCGAGCGTCGTGCCGCCGCTGAATTCCGTGCTGGAAGAGATGTCCGAGAAATACTTTCATCTCACAGCCATCTTCCTCGGGCCGGGCACGCGGACGGGCATGGCGATCCATTACGACAATCCGCAAGAAGTCGGCGCCGACCGCATTGCCGACAGCGTGGCGGCGTTCGAAAAATACGGCGGGCCGTGCGTGGTCGTGGACTTCGGGACGGCCATCACCTTCGACGCCATTTCCGAAAAGGGCGAGTACCTCGGGGGCGTCATCGCGCCCGGGATCGGGATTTCTTCCGAGGCGCTGTTCCAGCAGGCCGCGCGCCTGCCGCGCGTCGAGATTCGCGCGCCCAACCGCGTGATCGGGACGAACACCGTCGGCAGCATGCAAGCGGGACTTTTCTACGGCGCGGTGGGTCTGGTGGACGGCATCCTCGATCGCCTTGCGGCCGTGCTCGGGCCGAAGATGAAAGTGGTGGCCACGGGCGGACAGGCTCCGCTCGTCGCCGGCTCATCCAAATACAGGCCCCCGGTCGACCCTTCCCTGACGCTTGAAGGCCTGCGCATCATCTACGAACGCAACCTGCCGGGCGCGCGACCCCACTGAGGCGATTCGGCTCCGGACGATGGAAAACTACTTCAATTACTTCACAGAAATTGAGGAACAGTTTCAGCGCTGCCGCGGGACGCGAACACTCCTGTCGCCACTCGATTGGGCGCTCATCGAGGCCTGGAAGGAGGCGGGCATTCCCCTTGAGGCCGTGCTCGTGGGCATCGAGCGGTCGTTCGAGAAATTCAAGAAGCGGCCGAAAGGGCTGCAAAAGATCAACAGCCTCGCGTATTGTTCTCAGCTCGTGCTGGCGACGGCCGAGGAGATTGCGGCGGGTGCGGGCGGAGATTCCAGCCAGGCCGCGCCGAAGAAAGAACCGATCGCGCCGTTCGAAGCCGGAGAGATTCCGGGATACCTGCGGGGAAATGCCGAGGCCGTCGAAGACTGACGACCTTGCCAAGGTTGCCGCCCATCTCCGGGAGAGCGTTCAGACCGCGGAGGGAAGCGCGCCCACCGAGCTCGAAGACCTTGAGCGGCGCATGACCGCGCTGGAAGAGAAACTGACGGCCTCGCTCCAGCGTGCCGCAGACGTGGAGCTTCTCGCGAGCCTCCGCGCCGACGTGGAGCGCGGACTCGCCCCGTACCGGCGAAAAATGTCGGCGGCGCAAGTGGAGTCGCTGGAAAGGCAGCTTCTGAAGAAGCGCCTCTTCGAGCATTATCGGGTTCCGCGCCTGAGCCTTTTCTATCTCTGAAATCTCAAGTCTCAAATCCGAGATTTGAGATCTCAAATTCGACGTCTCAGACGCGAGATTCCAGATTTGAGATTTCAAATTGGAGATTTCAATTCTGAGATTTCGGACTAGAGGTCTCAAATCTGAGATTTCAAATTTGAGATTTCAGATTTAGGGCCTGAAGTCCCAGTCAATGTCCTTCGAACTGATTCCCCACAAGCTGGTCTACGGCGGTGAAGCTCTGGGACATCACCAGGGCCGAACGGTGCTTGTGCCGCGCGTCCTGCCGGGCGAGCGAGCTGAGGTTGAAGAGTACCGAACCGCCAAGGGTGTCGTTCACGCGCGGGCGGTGCGAATCCTAGCCGCAGCGCCCGAGCGCGTTGAGCCGCCGTGCCCGTATTTCGGCCACTGCGGCGGATGCCAGTATCAACACATCGAGTCGCAATTCCAGGCGACAACGAAGCGGGAAATCCTTCGCGAAACGCTGCGACGCCTCGGCAAGATTGATTGGCGCGGGAACATCCCCGTCCACGCTGCCGACCCGTGGAATTATCGCAATCAGGCGCAGTTGAAAGTCGAGCGCCGGGCGGACGGGAACGTCGCGCTGGGTTTCTTCGAGGCCGAATCGCATCGGCTTTTCCCCGTGGATGCGTGCCTGATTCTCTCGCCTCGCCTGAACGGCCTGCTCCGCGAGCTGCAGGGTCCAGATTGGTCGCGCAGGCTCGCGGACTCGCGGGAGATCGAGATGCTCGCGGACGACCGCGATGAGCACGTGGCGATCACGCTCCGCGGCCTTGCGAACCGAGCAGAGGGTGAAGCCCTGGCGCGCGATATGCTCGAACGGCTAGCAGGAGTCGTCAGCGTAGGCGTGGAGAGCGAAGGGCAGCTCCGAGTATTCGGAAATCCGCGGCTGGATTACGTGGTCGGCGAGTTTCAGTACGGGGTCAGCCCCGGATCCTTCTTCCAGGCCTCACGGCATCTCGTCCCCGATCTTGTCAATGCCGTGGTGGCGGAGCAAACCGGGCGTCTGGCCCTCGACCTCTTTGCGGGCGTGGGATTGTTCACACTGCCGCTGGCGCGCCGATTCTCTTCCGTCGTCGCGGTGGAGGCGGGAGCGAAAGAGGCTCGTGACCTCGCGGCGAATGCCCGAGGCCACTCATGCGATCACCTTCGGGTGGTCACCGAGGCCGTTCACGATTTCCTGAGGCGCTTCGCCCAGATGCAGCCCGACCTGGTTGTTCTCGACCCGCCCCGCGCCGGAATAGGTGTGCAACCGCTGAAGCTGCTCGCGGCCCTGCAGCCGAAACGAATCCATTACGTCTCCTGCGGCCCGCCAACACTGGCTCGCGACCTTGCCTACCTCGCTGGGCAAGGATACGAGCTCAAAAGTGTTGATTTGTTCGATCTTTTCCCTCAAACTTTCCACATCGAAGCGCTCGCCTGCCTCGCGAGGCGAGCGGCATAAGACGCGTCGTTTTCGCAGCAATCTAAGCACCCCGCTTTCCGGATCGCGGCGTCGGACTGCTGACGAAGTTGAAGAACAATTTATTAAGATCCCCGTTACTCCTAGTGGCCGCTTGCCTCTCGGGCGGGATCTTGATCGCCCACCCGGAACACGGCCTGACCTCTGGCCTCCCCTACTTTCTCGCCTGTGGTTCTCTGTGCCTGCTCGCAGGCCTCCTGGCGCTGTCCACGTCGCGGCCAGCGATCGCCACCACGGCGCTGTTCTTGGGTTTTGCGGCGGCAGGCGGCGCGGCGGCGCAACTATTCGAGCGACGATTCCCGCCGAACCATGTGAGTCACTTGGAAGCGGCGCAAGTTGACTTGGCGGACCCTGTACGCTTGGAAGGCCGAATTCTTTCCAACCCTGTGCGCATTGCCGACGGCCTGCAATTCGACCTCGAAGCCGCCAGCGTGGAAAGCTACCGGCGGGTCCACCCTGTGACCGGGAAAGTTCGATTGCGGTTGCAGGTTGGTGAGGATGCTGAGAGTGCAGCCCTCGCGGATTCGCTCCATCTTCTTGCCGAAGACCGGATAAGCACCCTAACACAGTTGCGGCGGCCGCGGATCTACAGCAACCCGGGAAGCTTCGATTTCCGGCGTTGGATGGAATCCGTCGAAGATGTGTGCTTCGTGGGGACCGTCAAAAGTCCCCACTTGATCGAGAAGCTGCCCCCGCAGGCATCGAATCGGCTCAACCGACTTATTCAGGCTTCGCGCGCGCGGCTGCTCTCGGAAATCGACCAGCTCTTTCCACCGTGGTCGGCTGATGGCCGCTCCGGAGCCGTCCTCAAAGCGGTGCTGCTCGGCGATCGCTCGTCGCTCGATTCCGAAACCATCGAGAACTTCCGCCGGACCGGGCTCTATCACCTGCTGGTGATTTCCGGGCTGCACGTCGGCCTGCTGGCAGTGATTATCGGATTCGCGCTCAGGCTATCGCCACTCCGCGAAATCCCGCGAGCCGCCGTGGTGCTGGCCTTGCTCATGATGTATGCGGCCCTGGTGGAGCAGCGCGCCCCCACGCTTCGGGCGACGCTCATGATCGCTGCTTATCTGATTGGCAGAACCCTCTATCGCCAGCGCGCGCTGCTCAACGCGGTGGGATTCGCGGCTTTGATTCTCCTTGTTTTCCGGCCGGCGTGGTTATTCGAGTCCGGATTTCAGCTTTCGTTTTCGGCGGCGCTACTGATCGCGGGGCTCGCCGTGCCGATTCTTGAACGCACGACGGAGCCCTGTCGTCGGGCGCTTCGCGATCTGGATGCGGTAGACCGCGACGCGAGCCTCATACCATGGCAAGCCCAGTTCCGTCTGGATGTGCGGGACCTTGCCGCTTTCGTGGGAGCGCGACTCCACACTTCCAGACGATTCCCGCGATTCGCTCCCGCCCTGACGACGGCTGCCGCGCGGGTGGTGATGTGGACAGCCAGCATGCTCTTGTTTTCCGCGGTCCTCCAGCTCGGATTGCTCCTTCCCATGGCGGAAACGTTCCACCGCATCACCTTCGCCGGGATCGGCCTGAATGCTCTGGCTATTCCGGTGATGACCGCGCTGCTAGCCCTCGCCCTGCCAACGCTGACGCTGGGCACGCTTATCCCCTCAACGGCCGCCTGGCTGGGAAGGCCGCTGGCCATCGTGATGAAGGGCCTCTTTGCACTGACCGATTTTTCGCTGCCCGGTTGGCTGTCGTATCGCGCCCCGGAGCCGCCACTCGTCATCTCACTGGGTTTTGCGCTTTCGGTGGTGGCCGCCGGCTGGTCGTTGGGCCGGAGCCGGCGAGCCGCCTGGATTTCCTTCCTTTCCGCAACGGGCCTCGCCTTCCTCATCTCTTTGCATCCCTTCCCTCCGAGCTTGGCTACAGGCAGCCTCGAAGTGACCGCTCTCGATGCTGGCGGGGGGGATGCAATTTTTGTGGCGCTGCCCGACCGGACGACGATGCTGATTGACGGTGGCGGCTCGCGCTTTCGTCAAGGTCGCGAGGGGGCCTTTCGGGGACGCCGCTGGGACCCGGGAGAGGATATTGTCTCGCCCTATCTCTGGTCGCGTGGGATCAGCCGCATCGACATCCTCGTGCTCAGCCACGGGCACGAGGACCACCTTGGCGGCCTCCTTGCGGTGGTGAGAAATTTCCGGGTGCGCGAATTCTGGCACGGGCCGAATCCATTGACTCCCGCGTATCTCGAGCTGCTGGGGGAATTGGCGCGGCGACGGGTTCCCGTCCGCAAGCTTCGGGCGGGCATGCAGCTAGAGAGGGGAGCCGCCAGAGTCGAGGTCCTCTGGCCACCGGCGGGATGGCCTCTTTCCGACCGGCCGTCGAATGATGACTCACTGGTTCTGAAGGTTTCGAGCGGCGCGGCAAGAGTCCTCCTGCCCGGCGACATCGGCCAGATGGTCGAACAGACGCTTGCCGATTCCGGGACAGATCTCCACTCGCTTGTGTTGAAGGTGGCGCATCACGGGGCGGCAACCTCTTCAAGCCTGGGCTTTCTCGAAAGAGTTGCACCTTCGGCTGCCCTGATAACCGCAGAGAACCGGGGGCCAGTGAGTTCCCTGAACCCCGCGACGCTCGGCCGGCTTCGCTCCGTGGGGGCGCGGGTTTTTCAGACGGATGCCGAAGGAGCGACAACTGCGGTGATGCGGGGTCCGGACCTTGTCGTGTATTCCTACCGGAACCACTCCGCCTTCCGAGCGTCGGCCACCTTCTCACCCGGTTCGCCGGCGGGCTTGGCGGCTTCCAGCGTCCGGTAGAGCGTGCCGGAGATCTGTGCCCCGAATAAAACGACGACCGAGGAGAGATACGCCCAGGTCATCAGTGCCACGACGACCCCGATTGAGCCATAAACGTGACGGTAATTGAATACCGGCAAGAGAAGGGTGAACAGGGAGCGCGCCCCTTCCCAGAAGATGGCGGTCAGGAGAGCGCTCGGAAGTACTTGAGAGAAGTGCATGGGGCGGTTCGGGAGGAGCTTGAAGATCACCACGAACATGGTGAGAGTCAGGCCGAACGTTGTGACCATGATCAGCAGGTGGTACGCAAGGGAAAGAAGGACCGATGGGGAATGAACAGCACCTTGCTGCAGCCAACGGTGGACATAGACGTTGACTCCCACCAGCGTTGACGAGGCCAGCAGGAGGAAGCCGACCACCACCGCCATTCCCAGCGCCAGGAGCTTTCTCCGCAACCAACTCCTCTGATGTTGCGCTTCCCAGGCGCGATTCAGGGCTTTTTCGAGAGGGAGGAAGATGCCCGAGGAACCCCAAAGGAGGAGCAAGAAGGAGATAATCCCAACCTTTCCATAGGCGCTCGAGATGCTTTGCAGATTATTAACAATGAAATCCGCCCGCATGGGAAGATAGCGTTCCAGAATCAGGGCCAGCCGCCCCGTAAGTTCACGATGCCTGATGTAGAATCCACTAATCTCGGTGAACAAGAGCAAGAAGGGGAAGATGCAGAGCAGGCTGTGGTAAGCCATCGAGGCGGAAACGGCCAGGGAATCTTCATTGAAGAATTTCCTCAGCGATTCCTCCAGCACCCGCCGGATGAGCCTCCAGCGACGAGTCCACGCACGTGGATTGGGGTCACGAAAGACGCTCGCCATCACGATGCCAACGCGCGAGATGAAGCGCTCGCGCGCCATGCTTGGACTCCTTCCTCCAGACCAGTCCGCGGTATCTGAAATAGCGTCATCCCGATGGGCATCACCGGGGTAACGCCCCGATTCATCGGGGCGCTGCGATGCCTTATAATAACCAAGAGGGGGGCAGATAGCGACTGTCCGGAAGGCTCAGGAGCTACCGGGGTTGAGCATGGCGACGCCAGCAGAAATCCTCGAGGAAAACCGCAAGATCCGCCGGCTGCAGATCGTCGTCGATCTCGTTATGAATGTCCTCTGCCAGTCGGACCTGCCAGTCGAGGAAGCCCTCGAAATGGTCTCTGCCACGCGCCGCTACGCCCTTCGCCTCTTCCCCGACAAGGAATCTACCTACGATCTGATTTACCAGCCTCGCTTCCGACGGCTTCTCTTCGAGAGATACAAAATCATTTGACGGTGAATCGACCGCTGGGCGGTTCATCGGCTCGCCGCATTTGAGGCGGGCGAGGGCGAAATCGACTTCAAGGTGCCGGTAATCGTGCCAAGCGTCATGGAGGCCTTGATGCGCAAGGGGAGCCGTTGCCCATCGTCGCTGAACCAGATCAGCATCCGCCCCTTCCGCTTGTACAGGCCACCGAAGACCTTCGGCTCGACGCGGAAAGCAAAGCGCGTGCCGAGCGGGGTTTGAATCTGCTCGCGAGCCTGGACTTCCACGGTCACGTCATACGTCTTGGCGCCATCGTTGATCGGCAACTGAACCTGCTCGCCCACATGGAGAGGCTGGCGGCGCACATAGTAGAAGGCGGTGACGATGTCCGTGACGCAGGGGGGAATCTCATTCTCGGCGTGCTTGCGGGGAGCATCCGACTTGCTCAAGTCGACCTCGTCCAAAACAGCGACCTGCCGCGCGTTGTTGAACACAATCCGCGTATCCTTATGCCGCCATCCTTCATTGACCTTCTTGTGAATCTCCTGTGAACACAGCGTGCGGGGGTCAAAGACCGAATGAAACTCGTTCTCGACTTTATAGAGAAGGGAGACGAAGCCCTGGGACTGGGCGCGCGTGACGACCTCGTAGGATTCGGGGGAGCGGCCTTCCGCCCGCTTGAGGGTCGCCGTGACCTCTCCGGCGGGGAAGATGGACCACGTCACATCATAGGTGAGAGTCTCACCGGGGCTGAACGGCAAGGGAGGTGCCGAGTCGGCCGCCCCGAGCGGGATCGCCAGTCCCGCCCACAGCACCGCCGCGCGCACCCCGACGTTCGGAAGTTTCCTGAGTGTCATCCTCTGAGTTTAGAAGCCCTCCCTGGGCGAAAGGCTTCCTCCTTCTAGCCAAGCAGCATCTTGAGCACGAGAAAGGCTATGCCCCCGCCAAAGCCCGCTGCCGCTTGGTACTCGCGATTCTTCCGGTAGAGCTCCCAGCGAAAACCTCCGCTTGTTCTCGTTGCCCGCCGCAGGGACGGAAAGAAGAAGGGGACCGCGACGGCATACTTCTCATATGCATCGCCGAATTGCAATCGCAGAGACGCTTCTTCTCGCCGCATGACAGGC
This sequence comes from Terriglobia bacterium, assembly GCA_020072655.1. GTDB lineage: Bacteria > Acidobacteriota > Terriglobia > UBA7540 > UBA7540 > JAIQGB01. Next base: position 17,732 of record JAIQGH010000047.1, read on the forward strand.
CAGTAAACCAGAAGAAAGAGAGCCAGGAACGCTGTCCCCAGGATCCACGAGCCTCCCGCTACCGCGAAGCCAGCCCCCATAACCAAACTGCCCAGGTAAAGCGGATTGCGAGTATGCGCGTAAGGGCCGCAGGTGGCAAGCGCCCGGTTCTTCTCCAGGCAGCCGGCCGCGTAGGCCCGCTGGATCAATCCTGCAAGGGCGATCGTACCGCCGGCTGCCACGAGCCTCATTGTAGGCCGGGAGAAGATCAGATAGCCAACTCCCAACGCGAAGCCCAGCGGGACTCGCCAGCGGGCCGCCCAAGCGGCGTAGCCCTTATCCATGTGTCCTCGCCAGGCGCTCACGGATGGCAGCCAGAACAGATTCCACCGTGACCCCCTCGATGTACCCGGCGGATGCATTCCTTCGCGTGTGGTTGACAGGGCCGCGATTCCAGAGGGCGATGTCCAGGGGCGAAAACGGCCCATTGCGCTCCGGGTTCGTCGGCCCATAGATCGCCACAATGGGCGTGCCGACGGCCGCCGCCAAGTGCATTGGTCCTGTGTCCCCTCCCAGAAAGAGCTTCGCACGGCGCACGAGAGCAATGAACTGCGAAATCGTCGAGGGGAAGTACCTGGCGCGCGGGACCGAAGAGCGCTCGACGATGTTCTGGATCAAAGGCTCCTCGCCAGTCGAGCCGGTCAAGAGGAAATCGAGCGTGAGTTGGTCCCGCAGAAACCCCAACAATTCGGCATAGGCATCGGGCGACCAGCACTTGCTTTTCCAGCCGCCCCCCGGGTTGATAACGATGAATTCCGGCGCCCCCAGCGCGGCGAGTCGCTGTTCGACATAGCAATCGTCTGCTGCGTCCCGCGGCAATGGGAATTTCCAGCCCGAGCGACTGACCGGCTTGGCTCCTGCGCGCTCGGCCAGCGCCATGTTCATCTCGATAACGTGCTTGCGTCCGCCGGGGGAAACGCGCTCCGTGTAGAGCATTGCCGCCACGGGTTCGCGCAGCCAGGCTTCATTGAAACCCAGCCGCGCCCGAGAGCGGCTGAGCCAAGCGATTGCCGCGGACTTGTACAGCCCTTGAAAGTCAAGCGCCGTGTCATAAGTGACTTCCCTCAGCGCGGCTGCGCCCCGAGCCACGGATTTGAAGGTCTCCAGTGAGGCGATCTTCTTTCTCCACCCCAGCGTATCGAGCTTGATGAGCCGGCGGACGAAGGGATTCCCGTCCAGCAACATCGCGAAGCGCGTCTCGACCGCCCAATGAATCTCTGCCTGGGGGAACGTCTCGCCCAGCGCCGCCACGGCGGGAAGGGCGTGGACGATGTCGCCGATCGAGCTGAGGCGGATCACGAGGAAACGTTGCGTGGACTCTGCCATGTGTCCGTGAAACCTGGCGAGGAACGCCTGAGGCGCACCGGGCCACTCATTACGGCTCGCCGGCCTTCACCCCTCGTCCTTTGTTTCCCGCCGAACGATCTCCGCCAGGATATCCCGCGTGGAATGAGACTTGGCGTCGCCTACAATGCGGACAACGCCTCCCAGTTCGTCCATGACGTGACGTTCGGGGACGTTCTCCTCGGTGTAATCGGTCCCCTTGCATTGCACATCAGGGCGAAGATTGCGAAGGATGCCTTCGGCCGTCACCTCGTCAAAGACGACCACGTAATCCACGCAGGCGAGAGCCGCCACGAGTTCGACGCGCGCTGCCTCCGGTAGCAGAGGGCGGCCGGGTCCCTTCAGGGCACGAACCGCGCGGTCGCTGTTCACGCCCACGACCAGCACATCTCCCTGCGCGCGGGCTCCTTGAAGAAAACGGACATGCCCGACGTGTAGTAACTCAAAGCATCCGTTGGCGAAGGAGATTTTCTTTCCTTCGGCGCGCAGGCGTTGGCCGAGGGCTGTAACGTCTGCGCGGGAGATGATTTTGGGGCTCACGCGTTGCGGATGGCCTCCATCAGTTCCCGGCGCGAGACCGTGGCCGTCCCGCGCTTCATCACGACCAGCCCGCCCGCGCAGTTGGCAAGCTGCGCAGCGTGAATAAAAGTCGCTCCGGCAGCCAGCGCCAGCGTGAAAACCGCAATGACCGTGTCTCCGGCGCCCGTGACGTCGACGGCCACGTCGGAGCCAAAGACCGGGATGTGCTGTGGCTCTTTCCGCGGCTCAAACAAAACCATCCCATCCCTGCCCCGCGTCACGAGAAGGGCTTCCAGCGACATGCGGGCCAGGAAACGTCTGCCGAGCCGGTGCAAAAGCTCGAGATTCGAGCCAATTTTCTGGCCGAACACCTCCTCGATCTCCGGCTCGTTGGGCGTCGCGGCGGTCACGTGAGCGTATGTGTGAAGGTCAAACCGCGAGTCCACGGTGACGGGTAAATTGCGCCGCGCGCCGGCGCGTCGCAGGGCCGCAACCTCCCGCGCGTCGGTCGAGCCATAGCCGTAGTCGGATACTAACAATGCCGAAGCCTTGGGCAACAGCGCGGCGACACGAGCGAGCAATTGGCGGCGAATCTGCCGGTCGGACGGCCGGGCGGGCTCCCGATCCACGCGGACAATCTGCTGCTGTTGCCAATGGGCGAGTCCTCCAAGAATGCGGGATTTTGTGGGGGTCACATAGCCGCGGCGGCGCAGGATGTACCGCGTCGTGATGGCCTTTTGCCGGAAATACTCGAGCAGCCCGACCCCCGCTTCGTCATCGCCCACCACCCCCACGGGGATGACGCGAGCTTCGAGGTCGGCCAGATTGTTAGCCGCGTTCGCGCCGCCCCCCGGGAGAATCCGGCGCTCTCGCTGCTTCAGGATCAGGACGGGCGCCTCGCGTGAAACGCGCGCGATCTCACCGAACACGAATTCGTCGGCAACCAGGTCGCCCAGCAGCACGACCCGCTGCCGCGGAAACCGTTCCACGACAGAAAGCAGCGCCGACCGATCAAGTGAACTGTTTCTCATGCGCGGCGAAAAGGGGCGACGGGACGATGAGCAACAGAACCGCTTCGCGTGCCTCCATTCAGAATGATCTCGACCGCTTCCAGAAGGTCTTCAGCGACGTGGTCCGGCAGACGTGGCCAGTGATGCCGTTGATGCTCGTACTCGCCGCGTCCGTAGCCTGTCAATACCAGAATTGTGCGCGCGCCGGCGTTGAAGCCCAGTTCCATGTCGCGATAGGTGTCGCCGACGACAAAAGAGGAAGCCAGATCAATTCCGAAGCGCTTGACCGCATCCATCACCATTCCCGTCGCCGGCTTGCGACACTGGCACTTGAGGCGGTACGGTTCCACCCTTCCTTCGGGATGATGCGGACAGTAGTAGATCGCGTCCAGTTTGGCTTTCCGCTCGGCAAGCTCCCGCGCAATCTTCCGGTGAGCCTGATGCAACAGGTCTTCCGTAAAGACGCCGCGCGCCACTCCCGACTGGTTGGTCACCACCACGACCGGACGCCTGGCCAAGTTCAGTTTGCGGATGGCCTTCGCCGCCCAAGGGTAGAGCTGCAGGCGATCGAGGTGATTGATGTAGCCCATCTCTTCGGTGATCGTTCCGTCGCGATCGAGGAAGACGGCGGCGACGCCCGCGCGCGCGGCTGTGGCGCCTGCGGGAGCCGGGGATTTGCGCGGCCTAGGCCGGTCGTTCATGGGTGATTCCCACTTCCTTGGCGAGCCGCAGCGCCGTCATATAGACATCGTCGACGGTCACGGCTTGCATGCAGCGAAAGTCGATCGGACATTCTCGCAGCCCGCAGGGACTGCACGCCACGGGGCGCTTCACGATCCGGGTACGCGCGCCGACCGGGCCTGTCGCCCGCTCGTCCGTGGACCCGAAGATCGCTACGACCGGCAGACCCAGGGCCGCAGCGAGATGCATGGGACCCGAATCGTTGGTCACCAACAGCCGACACTGGGCGAGCAGTGCCATCAACTGCCGGAGGCTTGTTTCTCCCGCCAAGATCAGTGGCGTGTGCTTCATGCTGCGGGCGATTTCTTCTGCCAGCGCCCGCTCCGCGCGCGAGCCGAAGATTAGCACATCGGCATGGAACGCACCAACCAATCGATCCGCCAGCAGCGCGTAGCGGTGGAGCAGCCAGCGCTTCGCCGGCCCGAAAGACGCGCCGGGATTAAGGCCAAGCAAGAAACGCGGGCCTTGGAGCCCCTGCTTTCGCAGATGCTTTGCAGCCCAGTCCATCTCGGCCTCGGCAAGAACCAGACGAATCTCGTCGGCCGGTTGGGGCGGAGGAATCAATCCCGCGCGAAACAGAAGCTGCAAGTAATAATTCGTTTGATGTCCGTATTCGGCCGGGAGCGGCGTTTCCACAGCGTTGGTGAGCAGGCCGCTCCGGCCGTCGCGCGCATAGCCTATGCGGACGGGAATTCCCGCACGCCAAGCCATCCATGCGGCATGGAAGGCATTTTGGAAGAGAACGGCGGCGTCGAAGCGCTCCGACCGCAGGGTGCTGACCAGTCTCCAGAACCCTTTAGCCCCGCGGTGCTCACCGTCCGGGCTGTAAACAATCTGTCGGCTCACGGCGGGCAAACGCCAATAGAGTTCGCTGACCCAAGGTTTGGCAACCAGGACGATCTCGGCAGACGGGAAGCGCGCGCGCAGAGCCTGCAGCGCGGGAAGCGACATCACGCCGTCGCCAATCCAATTGGTGGCGCGAACCATGATTTTGCGTGGATGGGTCAGAGCGTGGCTCTCCAAAAATCAATCCTCCTGTTTCGTCGCCGCGAGCCGGGAGAGAAGCCCAGCCTCAAATGCTTCCGCCTCTTCTAACACCGCTTCCGTGACGCAAGCGAGGATCAGCGGGCCCCCTCTCTTGAACGATGTAAGGTTTATGGCATCCTTTTCCGTGGTCACAAGGGCTCGCGCGCCGGACTTCCGAACATCCAATATGAGCGGGAGCAGGTCTTCTCCACTATAGACATGATGATCGCGGAAAGAATACTCCGCGGCCACGATGAATCCCCATTTTCGCACATCCGCAAAAAACGCCCGGGGATTGCCGACCCCGCAAAATGCCACGACCGGCTCACCCTCGAAGGCTCCCAGAGGATAGTTTCGACCGGTCGAAACTTCCACCAACCCCCGGAGTCGCGTCCGGCAGTGAAAGCATGCGGCACGAGGATTGATGTGACGGACCTGCTCCTGGATGGGCTGCGGGTCGGCGAGATCCGCGCGCGTGAAGACAATCATGTCTGCCCGCTCGAGGGCGGAGCAGGGCTCGCGCTGACGGCCGGCCGGCAGAAGTTCGCGGTCGGAAAGTTTCTGAGTGACATCAAGAGTAATGACATCCACCTCGCGCGCGAGAGCCCAATGCTGGAACCCGTCGTCGAGAAGGTGGACATCCACTCCATAGCGATCTTCCGCCAGCCGCCCGCCCCGGTAGCGGTCTCTACAAACCACAATCGGGACTTCCGGAAGCGTTTGGGCCAGCCACGCCGGCTCGTCTCCCACCTCCCGCGGGTCAGCCTTCCGTTCCGGGGCGGGATCCAGGGTGACGATCTCGGCGGGATACTTCCGGCCGTAACCTCGGGTGAGGATGCCAGGGCGAAAGCCGCGGGCAAGAAGCCGCCGGGCGGTGTAGGCCACCAGCGGAGTCTTACCCGTCCCGCCCGTCGTAATATTCCCCACGCTCACTACCGGCTGACGCAGCCGGCGGGTCTTGAGCCAGCCGCGCGCACAGGCGACGCGTCGCAGGGCGATGCCAAGCCTGAATCCCGCGGACAAGGGCATCAAGAGGCGATTCAAGATGTAGCGTCCTTCATCCTGGCGTGAGAGTGGAGACGGGGGCGCTCAGCCATACCTCGAGTTGCCCGAGTACGCGGTCGGTGGCGCCTCGCTCGCGTTCGAGGACGGCTCGCGCGGCCTCGCCGAGTTTCTTGGCTCGCGCCGCATCACCGAGGAGCTCGAGGATGGCTTTTCCCAGCGCTTCCGAGTTCGCCACCTGGAGAGCGGCCCCCGACTCGAGGAAAAGCCGTGCGATGTCCCGAAAATTCTCCATATGCGGCCCGAAGATTATCGGTTTCGCCCAGAACGCCGGCTCGAGCAGGTTGTGGCCTCCGGTTGGGACCAGGCTCCCGCCCATGAAAACCACGTCCGCCAGCTCGAAGATTCCCGCGAGCTCGCCGATGGAATCAAGGAGCAGAATTTTCGCCGAGGCCAGTTGGGTAGCCACCTGCCGCTCGTCGCCCTGCAAACTCGTACGCAAGACCAACGCAATCCCCTGGCTGCTCGCGAGCGCCCCCACCTCGCCGAACCGTGCGGGATGCCGCGGAGCCAGAATCAACAGCGCCTCAGGATGGCGGCGCTGGATCTCCGCCCACATGCGGGGGAGCAGCGCTTCCTCGCCGGGCATGGTGCTGGCCGCCACGACGACCGGCTGGCGCCCCGCGATGCCCAGCGCCCTGCGAAGCATTGCCGGGAACTCGCCGAGACGCGGCGGTGCGAAATCGAACTTCAGGTTTCCTGTTACCACCGTCCGCTCACGCGGCGCGCCCAGAGCCCGGAACCGTTCGCCGTCCAACTCACTTTGCGCGCAGACCACCTCGAGGCTCCCAAGCACGCGCCGCATGAATCCTCGAACCCATTGGTATCGCCGGAAAGACCGGGCGGAAAGCCTGGCATTCACCAAGACGATCCGCGCGCCGCGGCGCCGGGCGGCTCGAAGCAAGTTGGGCCACAGCTCGGTCTCCACGATCACCAGCAGGGCGGGCCGGATCCGTTCCAGCGCTCGGCTCGCGCTCCAATTCCAGTCAAGAGGCAAGAAGAACTGGCCAGCCACTTCGGGGATGCGTCTTCGACCCGCGTCGCGCCCCGCGGGCGTCACGTGACTGAGGAAAATCTTGCGCCCTGGATACCGCCGCTGGAGCTCTCGGACCAGCCCGACGACAGCCAGCGTTTCGCCCACCGAGACGGCATGAATCCAGATGGCGCCGGGCTCCGCCTGCTGGAAAGCCTGGGGGAGAAACCCGAAGCGCTCGCGCCACCCGGAGGTCGATCGGATGCTGCCGCGCAGCCGCCAAAGGTAGTACGGCGCCGCCAGCAACACTCCGCAGGTGAACAACAAGCTGTAGACCAGATACATGGCAGGACGAGAATCCAGCGGGCTCCCCACGCGGGCGCGGAACCAAGGGGCATTATATGCTGGAAGACCCAAGGCGGCAATTGAGCCGAGGCCGGCGGCCCGTCGCTCGGCGCAATTATGTTGTATGATGCTTTCGTCGGCTGGGCCCATAGCTCAGTTGGTCAGAGCAGCGGACTCATAATCCGTTGGTCGCAGGTTCGAGTCCTGCTGGGCCCACCAACGATTTAGCTGGCTATCTGCGAACCGGAAATTCCCCTCGCAAGTCGCGCGGCCGAGCACACCTCCGCCCCGGCTGTTGCCGCTGCAGCCCCCAAGTCCAGGCGATCGAGGACGGTTGTTCGACGCCAGAAAGGAACCGAATGAGGTTCTCGAGACGTGGTGGCGTCCGAGGACCGAGAGGCTCCCCCCGCCGGTGAAACGTGGAGGCGGCCGAGTCCTTCGGCGGCCGCTAAAGCTGGGGACACCTCAGGACGATAAACTCGGCCAGCGCCTCCGCCTGGGAGGCCACGACATCGAGGTCATCGATCGCCCGCTCCAGCGACCGCCCATTCACGCCTGGCGTGAAGACACGTGCGTCCGTGGCAAGGCAAACCAGCTTGCGAAGCAGCTTCGCTTCGAGAGCCAGTTCGCTCAGAAGGACGGCGACGTCGAATGCGGTCATCGCTTGCCCTTCCCACGTGGTGCGGCCTCGGCCAGTTCGGCGAGGGCGGCGGCGCGCCCTGCGAACAAGAGGAGGTCCTGGAGGGCCAACTCCAGCGCCAGGCGACACCACCCTTGCTTGTGCGGGAGATGCTCGATCATTTCACGCGCGTCCAATTGCACGGTTTGGGCGCGTTCCCAGAGTTCGTGGAGATCTCGTGCGAGCTTTTGAGGATCCACTTCTCTCCCTCCTTGGAGGTGCCGTTTCTTCCGAGACGGGCGGCGCGGCTTGCAATTCCCTATCTTTCTGGCAGTTTGTTGTCAGCGTCACTTGTGCTAACGTGGGCAGTTTGGCCTAGGGCACAAGTTGCGCCCTATTAGAACGTAGTCAATTATACACTTTCAATTGAAGCATGTCAAAAGCGAAGTTGGAAGAGAAGCAGACGACACTCTCGCGGGCGATCCGCCGCCTGCGCGAGGTCCTTGGCCTGACCCAGGAGGGTATGGCACGCCACCTTGGCTGCACGCTGAGTGGCTACATCCAGTGGGAGAAGGGACGCCGCGTCCCGGGCGGTGAGTGGCTGCTCAAGCTGATGGCACTCTGCCCGGACGCCGAAACGCGCGGCCTGTTCGAGGAGCAGGTCAATGCCTTTCGAGCCACCCCGGCGGCTGCCTCGATGGCCACGGTGACTCCTGTTCGAGCCGGCTCCACGACTCCTGCCCAGCGTCGGCAGGCCAGGGCGCTGTGCCGGGAGGCGATTGACATCCTATTTGAACTCGGCGAGGCAGGGTATCGCCCCGCCGACCAGAAGCTCCGGCAGTTCGCTGACGAGCTGAACCGCGTGGCCGGCGACTTCAGCCGCGTCTTCCCACCACCCAAGTGAGCCATCGCACGGCGCGCTCGGCCACGCAGCGGCCCATGACCCCTGGGGCCCGCGTCGGCTAAACACGAACTCGTCGAGCCGGGAAGCCCTCGGCGCGCGCTCGACCCGCTCTCCTCGCCACCGGCATTGACTCGTCGGAACTTCTCGGCCCAAGACCGCAGCTTCTGAGCTTTGCGGATTCCGTCCTGCCTCTTCCGAGAGTGAGCTCAAGCCTCCGGGTGAATGTCGACGGTCTTGCCGGGTCCGTGGAGGTAGATTCCCGAAGCGTATAGCTTATGGAATAAGTAATCCAATAGCTTACACTTCCTTCGACAATTGCGGGCCTCGCGCCTCGCGGGTACTATCTGACGCATCATGTTGCAGCTTCTCGCTTCCCGAGCGCGTTGGGCCATGGCGTAAATGCGCGGGGACCGCATCGAGAAGCTCAGCGTGGTGCCGCGACCCATTGGCCCGAATCACGGAGCGAACTGAAAGTCACGAGGCGCGCACGCTCATCTGAGTGGATAGTGCCATGCCCCTGCAGATCAGGTTGATGAATGCAAACGACATCCCAGACGCGATGCAGCTCAAGGAGTTCGTGGGCTGGAACCAGACGCCGGCCGACTGGGAACGCTTCCTGGCGGCCAGCCCCGCGGGCTGCTTTCTCGCCGAATCCGGCCAGTGTGTTGTCGGGTCCGCAGCGACGATTGTCTACGAAGGCCGCTTCGCCTGGATCGGCATGGTCCTCGTCAATCCCTTTTATCAGGATGAGAGTACCGGAGCGCAACTCCTCCAAAAGTCCATTGAGTACCTGGAATGCCTCGGCGTTCCGACACTGAAGGTGGACGCAACGCCGTCGGAGCGTTCCGTCTACGAAAATCTGAGATTCGTCGCGGAATACGAGATCGGGCGCTGGATCTTGCATCGCGAGCCGGGGAGCCTCGCTTCCTTACCACCTGCAACGCTACCGGATTTCGACAAGATTGTGGAGATGGACCGAGAAGTCTTCGGCGCCGACCGCAGCAATCTCTTGCGTTCCATCCACCTGGATGCCCCGGATTTCACGCTGGCCGTGAAGCTGCACGGGGAACTCGCCGGCTACGCGCTGGGCCGCGGAGGCACGCGCGCCGATCACCTCGGCCCCTGGGTAGCCTGGGATGAGCCCACCGCCCGCGAGCTGTTGGACGAATTCCTCGACCGCTCGACACGTGACACGATCTACGTGGATGTCCCCATGAACAATTCCGTGGCTGTCGGATTACTCCAGTCGCGCGGCTTCAAACTCTCCCGGCCTGCGACGCGCATGTACCGCGGCTCCAATGCCTACGCCGGGAATCCCGAGCTTGTCTGCGCGATTCTGGGTCCCGAATTCGGCTAGTGCCCCGCCCGCGCCGCGCCCTCCCGTAGGTAGCCTCGACGAATCGGCGGTTTGAATCGTCGTGGGTTCGTCTACAAAAGCCCACGACGAGGAAGAACGCTCGTCGTGGCTACCCTTCCCTTACTTTTGCAACATCACATAGACGCCATCCCACTCACTGGTAGGCGGCTCCTCGTGGTACTCCCAGCAGCGCTGCAAGAAAGTCCGCGTGGGGCCGTCCTCGGGATAGTCACGCAAGATGTCGCCGAAGCGCTCCAGCGCCGTTTCCCACTGGGCGGACCGGTAGGCTTCAAGACCCTTATGGAAGCGTCCCACCAGGTCGCGTACGTTTTTGGCATCTTCCGAGGCGTCCAGAAGCTCGTAGATCCTGACCGGCCGGACCTTGCCTTTGACCCGAATCCAGTCGAGTTCGCGTCCCAGAATTTTGTCCTGAACCAAGTGATACGTGCTCTCGCTCACAATCAGGCGTGTGCCGAAGGTCTTGTTGAGGCCTTCGAGACGCGAGGCGAGGTTGACATTGTCACCCATCACCGTGAAATTGAACCGCCGCTTCGAACCCATATTGCCCACGAGCATCGGGCCGGTATTGATGCCGATCCCGATATTGAGCTCCGGCCGGCCCTCCGCCTGCCAGCGGGCCCGGGCCGTCTTGAGGGTGCGAAGCATCTCCAGCGCGGCCTGGCAGGCGCGTTCAGCATGATCGGCTTGGGGGTACGGAGAGCCCCAGAAAGCCATAATGGAGTCGCCGATGTACTTGTCGAGGGTTCCCCAGTGGGCGAAGATGACCTCGGTCATCTCGGAGAGGAGGCCGTTGAGGAGATCAACCAGGGCCGCGGGGGTCATACCCTCGGAAATGCCCGTGAAATTCCGGATGTCGCTGAACATCGCGGTGAGTTCGCGCTCCTCGCCTCCCAGGCGCATCAGCTCCGGCCGATCGAGAAGCTGCTTGATGACGCTCGGCGCCACGTATTGCGCGAACGCGCCGTGCACGCGCTTCCGCTCGCGCTCCTCGAAGAAGAAGCGGTAGCTGATAATCCCCGCGTAATTGACGGTGAGGGTGGCGGTGGGAAGAAACACGGCGATCCAGACGCGCTGCGTCGCGAAGAGATAATAGGAGAGCCATAGGAAAAGACCCAACAAGACCACCAAGACCGCCGTGGCGCGCGCCGGCGGTACGACGGTGAGCAGGATGCCCGCCGCCAGGCCGAACAGCAGGATGAAGCCGAGGTCGACCAGATTCTCCCGCGGCCCGCGCCGGATAAAACGGTTTTCGAGCACATTGGCGATAAAGTTGGCGTGCACTTCCACGCCGGGAAAAGCCTCGGTCTGTAGAGGAGTCACCGCCATGTCGGCGATGCCCGTGGCCGTCGGACCGATCAGCACCAGATGGTCCTTAAACGCTCCCGGAGGGATCTTCCGCTGAACGACGTCGGAAAGGGAGTAAGTGGGGAACGTTCCCGCGCGGCCGTGGAAATCGATCTGCACGAATCCCTGGGGGTCGGTGGGGAGGACGATGGAACCGATATTGATGCGCTCGAGCCCGTTGCGGTTGAAGAAGACGCTGACCTCTTCCAGCGGCCGGTTCATGTAAGCCAAGATTGACGCCACATCGAGCGAAGGGTAGAAGTTCTCACCGAAGCGCAAGATGGCAGGCTCGCGTCGCACCACGCCGTCCGGGTCGGCGAGGACGTTGAAGTACCCGAAGTTCTTAGCGTATTCCGCGAACCTCGGCAGGTTGGGAGAGAGACCCGCGTATGGCTTCCCCTCGAACTTATAGGCGTACTGAGGGTTGATGATCTGCGGGTACGCTTGGAAGGACAGGTAATTCAGGAACTCCTTCAGACGTTCCTGGTCCTGGGCTTGGACTTCTTCCTTGGGCAGGAAGAAATAGCCGAGGATCACATTGTCGAAACGGGAGAGGGCCTCGGCAAACTTCGCATCGTTGTCAGCCTCCGCCTCGAGAGCCCGGAGCTCGGCGTTGAAGGCCGAACGACCGCCACCCACCTTCTCATATTGGGCGCGCACCTTGCGGAGCGCCTGCAAGGCGGAGTTCTGGTCTGGCTGAGGAAAGTTGACGTCGAAGGAGACGACCCGCGCGCCCGCCTCCCGCAGAACGTCCAGCGTCTGGGCAAAATAAGTTCGTGGGAACGGCCAGCGTCCCAGCACATCCTGGCTCTTCTGGTCGATGGCCACGATGACCACCTCCGGGCCAGGCCGGCGGGGACCGCGAAGTTGAAAACGCGTATCGAGCGTGCGCAATTCGATGTCCGTCAGAAAGCGGAGCGCGGGACTGGGATGGGGAACCAGGTAGAGTGCAACATAGAGCCCCAGGCTGATGACGCAGACGGCGCCGCTGATCACCAGGCCAGCGCGATATTTGCGCAGGAAGCGTACCAGCCCGGCGATGCCTGGCTTGGGGAGATGTCTCATCGATCATCTCGTGCGCCCGAAGGATCCGGGGCGGCGCAACAAGCAATTCCGTCTGCGGGGAAGGATAGCACAGAGAGGAGTTGCCGCGCAGTCAGCAAGAAGGAGCCGCTGGCCGCCTAGGAGAACAGGACGTCAAGCAAACACACAGAGCCTTCGTCGTCCCGATCGGATTGGAACTCCTCGGGATGACAACGTCAGAGGTTCTTCGGCATCCTGCTGGGCGCGATGGCTGCTAGTGTCCCTCGACGAGTTTCCAACTGGGGTCGGGATTGTATTCGGTTATCGAACTGGCAATCTGGGATGTGTTCTCGCCGAGGTTCTTTTCGTACACACGGCCTTGGTTGTTGACGATAAACGTCAGCACCCCGGAATTGCCCCACTTGTCCGGATAAGCAATGAGCGCATATCCTGCGATCATGTTGCCGTTGATAATGTAGTCGAACTTTCCACCCGGGGCGCTGGGGCCTTGGCTCTTCAAGATCTTGAAATAATACCCGTGGTAGGGATGCCGCGGCCGGGCAGAACCCTGACGTTCAGTCTGCTCGCTCTTTGTCCGGTCCCCGCTAACCCGGTTCTTGGGGCCGTAACCTTCGGCCCGTGCTTCAGCAACGAGCCGGCCCAAGGGGCTGGGTTTTTCGTCGCCGGAGGTTTCCCAGTAAAGCCCATCATGCTGGCCGGGAGAGCTGAAGAATTTCTGGGCGTATTCGGCGATGCCGTCACGATCGCCATCATCGCCGGTGTAATACTCCCATTGGGCCACGACGTAAGCCCGGCAGGTATTGATCGCAGAGAGTTCGTTCTCCCCGATCCGACGGTTAAGAATCTCCTCGAGCCCGGCCTTCGTATCGAACACCCAATCCTCGCCGCGCTTCACGATGGGAATTGGTGTCGGCCAGTTATCCGTTCCGACCAGGAGCGTGTACTTGGCGTCGC
>JAIQGH010000182.1 GCA_020072655.1 Terriglobia bacterium
CGGCGCCGAGCTCGGGGCCGCGATGGGGAAGTCGTCCTCGTGCAGCGAGAGGGACCACACCGCCTTGCCGTCGGGGCTGAAGGCCACCGCGCTGCTCGCGCTGGGGTCGAAGACCACCGTCACGCTGTCGAGCCGCGCGAGGGCGAACGAGCGGGCGGCTTTGGGGGTGGAGTCGGCGCTCGACGGCGGGGCGCGACAGGCCCCGGCGAGGGAGGTTAGAAACCGATGCTTTGGAAGGGATTCCAGAAGCCGAAGCGCTTAGCCGTCAGCACGGAAACGCTGACGGACAAATATGGCCAGTTCAGCGCCCAGCCGTTCGAACGCGGTTTTGGCACGACGATCGGGAACGCGCTGCGGCGCATCCTGCTCTCCTCGATCGAGGGTGGGGCGATTACGGCGGTGAAAATCGAGGGCGTTTTGCACGAGTTTTCATCGATTCCGGGAGTGGTGGAGGACGCCACGGACATCATCCTCAACCTCAAACAGATTCCGCTCAAGATGAATGTCGAGGGTCCGAAGACGCTCTACCTCAACATCGACCAGCCTGGGGAGGTAACCTCCCGCATGCTCCAGGAGGACGCCGACATCGAGATTCTCGACAAGGACGTTTTTCTGGCGACGGTCAGCGAGGGCGGCAGCCTGCACATCGAGATGCGGGTCAAGAACGGTCGCGGCTACGTCTCGGCGGAGAAGAATTTCGACGAGGACCTGCCCATCGGCTACATTCCGGTCGATTCCGTGCATTCACCTATCCGCAAGGTCAACTATACGGTGGAGGCGGCGCGCCTCGGGCAGGTCACCGACTACGACAAACTCGCTCTGGACGTCTGGACGAACGGCGCCATCGCGCCCGCGGATGCCGTCGGCCTGGCCGCCAAGCTCCTCAAAGACCACATGAACATCTTCATCAATTTTGAGGAAGCCCCCGAGGCGGAGGAAGTTCCCCTGGAGAAAGTCGTCACGGTCCGCAACGAAAATCTTGACCGCTCGGTGGAGGAACTGGAGCTCTCGGTCCGCTCCTACAACTGCTTGAAGAACGCCAACATCTCTACCATCCGCGAGCTCGTGCAGAAAACCGAGCAGGAAATGCTGAAGACCAAGAATTTCGGGCGCAAGTCCCTGAACGAAATCAAGGAAATCCTGTCGGCCATGGGGCTGGGCCTGGGGATGAAATTCGACGAGAAGGGCCATCCCGTCCTGCCCGCCCAGGAGGTCACGCACCCGCAAGCCTAAGGCGGGGAAGCTGGATATGCGCCATCGCAACTACGGTAGGAAGCTGAGCCGAAACACCGAGCACCGTCGCGCGCTCCTGCGCAATCTGGTGACTTCCTTGATTCTCGAAGAGCGCATTGAGACCACCGTCGCCAAGGCCAAGGCGGCTCGCACCGAGGCCGAGCGGATGATCACCCTGGGCAAGCGCGGCGACCTCCACGCCCGACGGCTGGCGGCGAGCTACTGCCTGACGGCGGCGGCGGTGAAGAAGCTTTTTGGAGATGTCGCCAAACGGTACGCGTCGCGTTCTGGCGGCTACACGCGCATCGTCCGCACGGGCTGGCGGAAGGGCGACGGCGCCGATACGGCGGTCCTCGAACTGGTGGGCACGGAGGTTTTGCAGAAACGCGCTGAAGCTCGCGCCAAGAAAGCCGAGGCCGTACGCAAGCGCGAAGAAGAGGCCGCCAAGGCCCAGGAACAGGCTGCTCCACCCGAAGAAAAAGAGGAGGGCGAAAAGAAATAGCCAGGCGCGGTGAAGCCGCGACATGCTCCTAACCCGATCCCGGCCCGGAAGAAGGTTTTTCTGGCCGGGATTTTTCTTTTGCAGATCCCATGGCTCAATCTCTCACGCCGAATTCTTCCGAGTCGCCTCCAGTTGACCCAGCGCTTTCGCGCAACATACGGGCTTTCGGCTGGGCCGCTTTCTTTAACGACACCGCTACGGAGATGAGCTACTGGCTCCTGCCGCGCTTCCTCGTGGGAGTGCTGGGCGCTGGGCCCATGGCTTTCGGCTTGATTGAGGGAGCGGCGGAATCGGTGGCGAGTTTCGGCCGCCTGGCGTCGGGCTTCCTGGCTGACCGCTGGCGGAGGCGAAAACCTCTGGCTGCCGCTGGCTACACCGTCGCCAATCTCGCCAAGCCGCTTCTGGCACTATCCCAGACTTGGGGACAAGTCTTCTGGATTCGGTTCTTCGACCGCGCCGCGAAGGGTTTTCGCGCCGCCCCCCGCGACGCGCTGATTGCGGATTCCGTTCCTGCATCGCAACGGGGCGCAGCTTTCGGCTTCCGCCAGGCGATGGATTCCGCCGGCGCCATGGCCGGCCCGCTTGCCGCCTTGCTCCTCCTGCCCCTTTTCCTGGGCGATGTGCGCAAAGTGTTCTGGGCGGCAACTGTCCCAGGCCTCGCGAGCCTAGCAGTCGCTTGGCTGGCAGTCCGCGAAGTTCGGCCGAAGAGCTCCGCGACGCAGAGGTCAAGCGAAGGTGGGTTCGCGGGTCTGAGCGCCGTGGACCGCCGGCTTTGGCTGATCCTCGCTGCGGTGACGGTCTTCTCGCTGGGAAACTCTTCCGACCTTTTCCTCATCCTCCGCGCGCAAAATCTCGGTCTCGGTCCGGGGTTTGCGCCGGCGCTGGGGTTTGTATTCAACGTCGTTTACACGCTGCTGAGCTGGCCCGCCGGCAAGCTCTCCGACCGCATCCCGCGAAGAATCCTCATCATCCTCGGATACAGTGTGTACGCCGCAGTCTACCTGGGCTTTGCCATGGCAAGGTCGGTGCGTTTGGTGTGGCTCCTGATGCCGGCCTACGGCCTTTATTACGGCCTCACCGAAGGTGTGATGAAGGCGTGGATCAGCGATCTCGTTCCGAGCGAACGGCGCGCTTCGGTCTATGGTGTCTTCAATTGGGTCGTGGGCCTGACGCTCTTTCCGGCGAGCCTCGCGGCGGGCTGGATGTGGCAACGCTATTCCCCGGCCACGCCCTTTTACTTCTCGGCGGCGCTTGCCTCAACGGCCGCCGTGCTGCTGGCCTTGGCCGGCAGCAGCCGAGCGCGCGCATAGAGCAGGAGGATGCCCAGTGTCGTGCCTAGGGTATCGAGCCCGCAATCCCACAGCGACGCGCCGCGTCCCGGCACGAAGAGCTGGTGAAATTCGTCGCTGAGCGAGTACATCGCAGCGACCGCCACGGCAGCCATGGCTCTTCGGCCACTCCACGAGAAATCCCGCCCACCGCTGAACGAGCCGTACAGCAGCAGGCCGAAGATGCCCAGCCAATCGTCGTCAGCCACCACACGAAGGGCGGGAGGAGAGAGTTCGGCGAACTGTGGCTGCGGGTACGGGAGTTATTCAAGCCGGTAATTGGGCGCTTCCTTGGTGATGATGACGTCGTGGACGTGCGATTCGCGGAGGCCCGCCGAGGTGATGCGGATGAACCGGGCCCGCTGTTGGACCTCTTCGATGGCGGTGCAGCCGCAATAGCCCATGCCGGAGCGCAGCCCGCCCACGAGCTGCAGAACCATTTCGGACAACACGCCCTTGTAAGGGACGCGGCCATCCACGCCCTCGGGGACGAGCTTCGTGGCTTCGCCCTCCTGGGCATAGCGGTCGCCGGAGCCCGCTGCCATGGCGGAGATCGAGCCCATGCCGCGATAGGATTTGAAGGTGCGCCCCTGGTAGAGAATCGTTTCGCCGGGGCTCTCTTCCGTGCCCGCGAAGAGACTGCCAATCATGACCGTGCTGGCGCCCGCGGCGATGGCCTTGGTGATGTCTCCCGAGAACTTGATCCCGCCGTCGGCAATGATGGGAATCTCGGCCTTACGCGCCGCGCGCGCGCACTGGCTGATCGCGGTGAGTTGCGGCACGCCTGCGCCGGTCACAACGCGGGTCGTGCAGATCGAGCCAGGCCCAATACCCACCTTCAGGCCGTCTACGCCGAGTTGGATTAAGTCACAGGCGCCTTCATAGGTCGCCACATTGCCAGCCACCAAATCCACTTCCGGCAGTTCTTCTTTCAGCACGCGCACGGCTTCGAGCACGCGCTCCGAGTGGCCGTGAGCCGTATCCACGACGATCAAATCCACCTTGGCCTTCACCAGTTCCTGCGCGCGTTCCAGGTAGTCGCCGGTGGCGCCCACCGCAGCGCCCACCCGCAGCCGCCCCTGGCTGTCTTTGGCGGCGTTCGGGTACTTCAAGCGCTTCTGGATGTCTTTGACGGTGATGAGCCCCTTCAGATAGAAGGCGTCATCGACGACAAGCAGTTTTTCCACGCGGTGCCGGTGGAGGATGGCTTCCGCCTCGTCGAGGGTCGTGCCGACGGGCACGGTAATGAGGTTGTCCTTGGTCATCACCTGCTCAACGGCCAAGTCGAAGCGCGTCTCAAACCGCAAATCGCGGTTGGTGAGGATGCCCACCAGCTTCCCGTCGCGGGTGACGGGCACCCCGGAAATCTTGTACCGCTGCATGATTTCCAGCGCCTCGGCGATGCGGCTTTCGGGCCGAACGGTGACCGGATCAACGATCATGCCGCTTTCCGAACGCTTGACCTTGTCAATTTCGCTGGCCTGCTGATCGACCGACATCGTCCGATGGACGACGCCGAGGCCGCCCTGCTGGGCGAGCGCAATCGCCAGCCGCGACTCGGTCACCGTGTCCATCGCGGCGCTGATGATCGGAATGTTCAAGGAGATGTTGCGGGTGAGTCGGGTGCGGGTGTCAACTTGCGCGGGAAGAACCGCCGACTTGGCCGGCAGCAGCAGCACGTCATCGAATGTGAGTCCCTCCGAAACCGGACCGTCCAGCATCATTCCCCCCTCATGGCAAATTTGCGCAAACGTTGAAACACCGATTCTAGTCGCCCCTGCCCAAGAGCGTCAAGCAAGGCGCGGATCTAGCAGCGTAGCATTCACCAAAAATCCGAACTGCCTCGGTGGAAGCCTATCGCGGCAGGGCGGCGGAAGCCCGGCGCCTACGGCCCCAACGGGAACTCTATAGGATCGTCATGAGAGGTCGCTGCAGCAAGTTGCGCGGCGTCGCCGGGGCCGACCGTCAAGGAAGGTCATCGAGGCGGGCCCGGCTCCTGCGCTTAAGGAGGAATCCCCAAGCGGGGACGATTACCAGATGGCTTTGGCGAGGCCTTTGACGGCGCTGGACGCGCCGCGGGCCACCAAGCCGGGAGTTTCTTTCGCTCCCTTCCCGACCGCCACGACGCCGGTCTTCAACGCGCCACCCGTGGCTTTGCCGGCGCTGGCGACGCCTCCGCCGGCGGCCTGAGCGGCGTCGGAAGTCGTTTGGGCGATGGCGACGGTGCCTTTGCCGATTTGCTCGCCAGTGTATCGGATGGCCCCGGCGTGGGCATCCTGCGCGGCCCACAAGCAAGCCCCGGCGGCCACAACTATCGCGAAGATTCTCAGTTTCATCGAGCACCTCCTATGGGCATGTCCCAACACCCGATCATTCGCATCCAGCCACACTCGTTGTAATTAGACGCGCGAGGGCCGCCCACGGGTTGGTTGCGCGCAAAATTGACACCTTAGTGACCGTGTGCTAGCGTGGAAATTCGAGCATCGATTGCTGCGCGTGATTGCGGCAACAGGGGGTTGACCCGCGCCAGAGCTATGTCCGCACCTGACCGATTCTTCTTCGACCGTTTTGGCCTCACGGAATCCGACCTTGAGAAGTACCTGGCAGCGGCGCTTGCGGAAGGCGGCGACTACGCCGATCTCTACTTCGAGTACACCACGACGTCCTCGATTCTTCTCGATGAGTCGCTGGTGAAGAGCGCGACCGAAGGGATCTCGATGGGCTGCGGGGTGCGCGTCGTAGCGGGCGAGCAGACCGGTTACGCCTACTCGGACGACCTTAGCCCGGAGCGCATCCTGAAGGCGGCGCGGATTGCAGCCCGCATCGCCAGCGGCCCGGCGCGGGTTTCGACGGTCGGCCTCAGCGCGGTCGAGACGGTGCACAATTTCTACGCTGTTTCTCATCCTTCCATCGACCGCGATCTGGCGGAGAAGCTCGCCCTCGTAGTGCGCGGGGATGGCGCGGCCCGCGCTTACGACGCGCGGATCCGCCAGGTGCGCGCCACCTACGCCGACCAGGTGCGCCACGTGCTCGTCGCCGGTTCCGACGGCCGAGTGGTGACGGATCTTCAGCCCTTGGTGCGCTTCGGAGTTTTCGCCATTGCGCAGGAGAACGGCAAGCTCCAATCGGGCTCGGGCGGCGGGGGCGGCCGCGTGGGGCTGGAGTTTTTTGAGGGCACGAATTCCCCGGAGTATTTCGCGCGCGAGGCAGCGCGGCAGGCGATCGTTCAGCTTGAGGCGCGCGAAGCCCCGGCGGGCGAATTGGAGGTCATCCTGGGGCCTGGCTGGCCGGGGATTCTCTTGCACGAAGCCGTGGGCCACGGCCTCGAGGCGGATTTCAACCGCAAAGGCATTTCGGCGTTCAGCGGACGCTTGGGGCAGCGCGTGGCCTCCGAACTCTGCACGGTAGTGGATGACGGGACGATTCCTAGCCGGCGCGGTTCACTCAACGTTGATGACGAGGGAAATCCCACGCAGCGGACGGTCCTGATCGAAAACGGCATCTTGCGCGGCTACCTCCAGGACCGCCTGAGCGCGGGGCTGATGAAGATGACGCGCACGGGGAACGGGCGGCGAGAGAGCTACGAGCACATTCCCATGCCGCGCATGACGAACACCTATATGCTGGCGGGGACAGACGCCCCCGAGGATATCATTCGCTCGGTCAAGCGCGGCCTTTACGCGGTCTCATTTGGCGGCGGGCAAGTGGACATCACCAATGGCAAGTTCGTTTTCTCAGCCTCTGAGGCCTATCTGATCGAGGATGGAAAGGTCACAGCGCCGGTCAAAGGCGCGACGCTCATCGGGGACGGGCCGACCGTGCTCACACGCGTCACGGCCGTGGGCAATGACCTGCAACTCGACCGCGGCATCGGCACCTGCGGCAAGGACGGGCAGAGCGTGCCGGTCGGCGTCGGCATCCCGACCATCAAGGTGAGCCGGTTGACCGTCGGCGGGACTGCCCCGCGCGACGCGCAGTCATTTCAGTGACAAGTGACGGGATTGAGCGATTTAGCGATTGAGTGATTGGAGACCTTCGCTTAGCCCACCCGGTTTTGCCGGCGTGGTTGATTCTGACTTCTGACTTCTGTATTCGGCTTGTCACTCGTCACTGTTCTTAAGATGGCGGAGAATCAGCTCGAACAAATCGCCGCGGGACTCGTCGAACGGGCGACGCGCGCCGGAGCGTCCGCGGCCGATGTCGTCGTTCGCGACGCCGACGAATTCTCGACGGTGCTGCGCTTGGGAAAAATCGAGAGCCTGAAGGAGGCGGCTTCCAAGGCGCTGGGTCTGCGCGTGCTGGTGGGAACGCGCAGTGCCACGTCGTTTTCGAGCGACTTTTCAGCGGCGTCGTTGGCCCGGCTGGTCGAGCGCACGCTAGAGATGGCGAAGGTCACTTCAGAGGATCCGGCGAGCGGCCTCGCCCCCGCCGAGCTCTTAGGCCGCTACGAGGGTGATCTGGAACTCTTCTCAGCCGACGTTGCCGAGCTGACCACCGACCAGCGCATCCAGTTCGCGCGCCGTGCGGAAGAGGCTGCGCTCGCCGCCGACCCGCGCATTCGCAACAGCGAAGGCGCCTGGTTCGAGGCAAGCTGGGGGACGAAAGCCTACGCCAACTCGCTGGGATTCGTGGGCAGCTACCGGACGTCCTATTGCGCCGTGTCGGTTGCGCCCATCGCCGAGGGTGGGGGGATGCAGCGCGACTATTGGTACTAGCTCCATGCCCGCAAGATTTCAACTTGCCGCGTGCCGGTGGTTTTCGATCCGGAGACGGCGCGCTCGCTCGTGGGCCACATCTTCGAGGCCGTTCGCGGCGATGCCATCTATCGCAGCGCCTCCTTCTTGACCGGAAAACTCGGCCAGCGTGTGGCCGGGGAAAACCTCACCGTCTTCGATGACGGTCTGCGCCTGGGCGGCTTCGGGTCGCGTCCTTTCGATGACGAGGGCGTGCCCGCCTCGGTGACCCCGGTGATCGAGCAGGGCGTGCTCCAAAATTATCTGCTCAACTGCTATACGGCGCGAAAGCTCAACCTGCGGACGACCGGGAACGCCGCGCGCGGCGTGGCCGGACCTCCCGCGGTGGGGCCGAAGAACTTCTACCTGGCCGCCGGGAAGGATTCGCCTCAGGAGATCATTCGGTCCGTGAAAAATGGCTTTTATGTAACGGACGTGATCGGTTTCGGAGTGAATATTGTAACGGGCGATTACTCGCGCGGGGCCGCGGGGCTCTGGATCGAAAATGGGGAGTTGACCTATCCCGTCGAAGAAGTGACCATTGCCGGCAACCTCGCGGAGATACTGAACCACATCGAAGGTGTGGGATCGGACCTGGAATTTCGCAGCGCGCTGGCAGCGCCGACATTGCTTGTGGATGGCTTAACAGTTGCAGGGACTTGAACTGTGAAACTGGAAAATGGAAACTGGAAAATCGAAACTAGAAACTCGAAAATCGAAACTCGTCGCGCAGAGAGTTTGGATAAGTGCCACTGTCATGTCCCCAGTTTCCAATTTCTAGTTTCTAGTTTCCAATTTCCAGTTTCGGTAATTCCGTGGCTGAAGAGCGACCCACAGTTACCTACATCCTGATTGCCGCAGCGGCGCTGGGAGTGATTGCCGCGGTCCTCGTCTTGGCCTCACGCCCGCACCGGCAAGCGCCTTCCCCTCCAACGCTCAGCGCCGACCAGCAGGCCTACCTTCCGCAGATTGTCGTTTCCGACACCCGGATGAGCGCGGCGGAGAATTTCCTGGGCCACACGGTAATCTATCTCGACGGGCAAGTCAGCAACCGTGGCAACCGAGCCGTGCGCGGGCTGGGAATCCGCATGGAATTCGTGGACATGTTGAACCAGGTGGTCCTGCGCGAGCGAGCCCACCCCCTGAACCCGCAAGCGCCTCCTCTCAAGCCGGGTGAGACGCGGGCCTTCCGAGTGACCTTCGAGCACTTGCCCCTGGAGTGGAATCAAGCAGCTCCCACCATCGCCGTCGAATCCGTCGAGTTCTGAACGGGCGGGAATTCTCAGCCGCAGTGCCGGCTACCGGCCGAGCCCCAATCGCCGGATCAAGGGGTCGGGAAGGTTCGCATCGCGCATTTTTTGCTGGGTTTTCGCCAGGTCGTAGGGAGTGCGGTAGTACTCGACCAGGTCGCTCTCGACGTCGAGAATGGCGAACGCGGCGCGCCAATCTCCATCGCGCGGCTGACCGACCGAGCCGGGGTTGACGAGATAGCGCCCGCCGTCCTCGAAGGACAAGACGGTCGTCAGGCCGTCAGGCTTCCCCAGGCAGCGGATGGATTGGAAGCGCCCTTTGGGGGTAAGCATGAAGCCGCCCTGGTAATGAGTGTGGCCGAAGAAGACGACCTGGGTGGCAAGACTGCGCAGCGCAGGAAGCGCCTGCCCCGGTCCGAGGAGGTATTCATCCTCATCCACCGGGGCGCCATGAACGATCTGGAACCAGTCGAGGTTTACGGGGCCGGGAGGCAGGGCGCGGAGAAAGCCGATGTGCTCCGGCGTGAGCTGCTCCCGTGTCCACTCTGTAGCGAGCCGCGCCAGGGGATTGAACTCGGCGGCGTCACTCAAGCCCGAGCAAGCCTTGTCGTGGTTTCCACGGATGATGACCTTGGCCAGTTCGCGAACTTGTTCGATGGCGGCATTTGGGTCGGGGCCGTAGCCAACCAGGTCGCCCAAACACAACGTTTCATCGTACTTGCCCTGGGCAAGTTCCAGGCACTCCTCAAGCGCTTCCAAATTGGAATGGATGTCGCTCAGGATGAGGTAGCGCAACGGATTCCCCCAAAGCGGGGCATTATAGTCCAGCCAGGGCGCGGTGGGGAGACAATCCCGGCCCCTACCCCCACGCCCCAAGCTTGCGGAAGCCCGCGTGAGCCTCGCCCTTAGGGCGGCGGTTGACAGTTTGGCGTGCTGTGCTATACTGAAAATCCTGGGGTTACAGGGAACCTAAGATTCCTACCACTCATTAGGACTTTTCATTCCCCGGGTCGCGCACAGAGTGTCGTTGGGAGAACGGTCGGTCTCACCCGTAGCTTGCCCGTCCCGCCCATGAGGAGCCGTGGAATCCGAGGCCTGCAAACAAGAACTCGTCATCGAGATACCCGTCGACATCGTTCGGAAGGAAGCCGATAGCGTTACCGAGCACTTCCGCCGCGCGGCACGGATTCCGGGCTTCCGGCGCGGGCACGCTCCGGCGACCCTGGTTCGCCGGCACTTCCGCGAGGACATCCGCAACGAAGTAGTGCAGGCGCTGCTCCCCAAGTTCTTCGAAACGGTCGTCAAGGAGAAGAACCTTTCCGTCGTCGGACGGCCGCGTTTCGAGGACCTGAAATTTGAGGAAGATCAACCCCTGACCGTCAAGGCAATGTTTGAAGTGGTCCCACCCTTCGAACTTGGTGAATACAAAGGCCTGGAGGTGGAGGAAGAATCCCCGGCGGTGACCGAGGAAGACGTTGACAAGGCCGTGGAAGAACTGCGCCAGCGCGCCGCCACCTACGAGCCGGTCGAGGACCGGCCGGCGGCCGACGAGGACATCGTCACGGTTTCCTACCGCGGCCAGGACACCACGGACCCCGCCCGCCCGCCCGTCGAGGCCCAGGACGTTGCCATCCATCTGGGCGCCAAAGGGACTGTAACCGCCTTTACGGAG
>JAIQGH010000183.1 GCA_020072655.1 Terriglobia bacterium
AGAGTCTGTGTGATAACCGGCGTTTTAGGCGCGTCGGGTTACGAGCTGGTTCTATGAAACTCCCCTCTGGTTGCTTCATCCTGGCGGAGCAGGCGCTTCGGCGGCCGCGGGGTCGGGTCCGCCGCCTAGGCCAGGGCCCTTCGGTGACTCCACCGTCGGGTCAGATTGTAGGCGCTGGCGGCCAGCGCCATTTCCACGCCCACCTTCGCCAAGCCGCGCAAACGGAAGCGGCGCATGCCGCGTTGTTCTTTCAGCACTCCGAAGACCGGCTCGATGATCGCCTTGCGCCGCTCGTAGACCGCCCGCCCGGCGGGACTCCGCAAGCGCTGCCGCATGCGTCGCTGCTCGGCATGATGCAGACGGCCGGCGTGGTGTCGGCGCCCTCGCCGCTTCAACGCACGCGCCAGGTTCGAATCCGGGACGTACCCCTCGATGCCCCGCGCTTCCAAACCCCGCAAATTCTCCAGCGAGAAGAAGCCGCTATCGGCGCTCACCTTCTGAGGCCTCTCGCCGCAGCGTCGCTCGACCGCCTCGACCACGGGCAGCAAGCTGGCGTTATCGGTGGCCGCCTGCGTCACCCGCTGTTCCACAATCAGATGATCCTCACTCACCGCCATCGCCACCGTATAGCCCAACGTGAAGCCCTGCCGCTCGCGCAGAAAGCCAGCCGCCGGGGAATCTCCGCCAGGCGCGCCTCGACCGCTTGCTTCGCCGGCGCCTCCAGCGTGGTCCCCGGGGTTTCGTTGGGGTCGGCCGCGTCGCACTGCTGCTGCCAGCGCCGCACCTGGCGTCGCAACTGCGCCCGCTCGCGCCGCAAAGCGTCTTCGCTCTCCACCCGGTTCCGCGAAGCATTCGCCGCCACGCGCGTCGAATCGATCGCCACGTGCCCCAGCCGCCCCAGACCCGCCGCCCGCGCCAGTTCCAGCACCTGCGTAAACAGATCGTTGATCGCCCGGCGGTGATGCCGCCGAAATTCGTTCAGTGTCCAGTGGTCCGGGGTGGCTCCCCCCGCCAAGTAGCGGAACGCCAGGTCTTCCCGAATCCGCTGCTCCAGCCGCCGCGACGACGTCACCTGCAACGTGTACGCGTACAGCCACACCTTCACCATCAGCGCCGGCGCGTAGGCGGGAGGTCCTTCTTCCCCGTATTCCTGCTCGAACCCGCGCAGGTCCAGTCGCTCCACCACGCGATGCACGAAAAAACACAAGTGGTCCTCTCCCAGCACCTCCTTGACGCTGGGCGGCAACAAGTAAGCTTGATCGGGATGGTAGGGAAGAAATCTCATCACGGGCCTCCTTGCCCACCTTCCCTGCACGTGTACAACCGAGAGTTATCACACAGACTCTTTAGGGCGGCACGTTGGGAAAACCTCATTGCTTTGTCCGTCGGCCTAACATCTCTCGCTCGGAGGTTGTGAGGGCGGCACGTCCGGGCCCGCCTCTCGATACGCTGGCGCCAGTGCATCCTAACGTACCGGAAGTGATATTGGGCGCGCTACCGCATAGAGAGGGGCAGCGCGGATGAAGACGTCCTTATTGCGGGCCTTCCGACGCGAGTGACTTCTGCGCCGCGATCCAGCGGCTGATGCGTGCCTCAAGCACGTCCAGAGGAAGAGCGCCGGCGTCCAGCACCTCGTCGTGGAACTTGCGAATATCGAATCTCGCGCCCAGTTCTTTCTTGGCATGCTCCCGCAGCTCTAGGATTTTCAGTTGCCCGATCTTGTAGCCCAGTGCTTGCCCCGGCCAGACGATGTACCGGTCGGTT
This sequence comes from Terriglobia bacterium, assembly GCA_020072655.1. Taxonomy (GTDB): domain Bacteria; phylum Acidobacteriota; class Terriglobia; order UBA7540; family UBA7540; genus JAIQGB01. The sequence continues at coordinate 1,765 of JAIQGH010000183.1, forward strand.
TCGCTCTGCACGAAGCCCTCGTTCACAACCACGTGCGCATGGAAGAAATCCACCACCTGCTGGCGTGACCAGTGTTTGTGATGCAATCCGGTGTCCACCACCAACCGGATGGCGCGCCCCATCTCTGCTTGCCAGTGCCCGTATGCGCTGTAAGGATCCTTGAACAAGCCAACGTCGAATCCCAGTTCCTCCGAATAAAGCGCCCATCCTTCCGTAAACGCATTGTAGAACGCGTGCTGACGAAAGGGAGGAAGGGTCGGCAACTCCTGCGCAATCGAAATCTGCATATGATGGCCCGGCACCCCCTCATGGTAAGCAGTCGATTCCATGGCAATGGTCATTCGCGACTCCGGGGAGCCCGTATTGACCATTATGTGGCCCGGGCGGGACCCGTCAGGTGTGCCCTCAATGTACTCCGCGCCCGGCGCCTCTTTTTCGCGAAACGGCTCGACTGCCATCACTTCCACCTTAGCCTTCGGCAGTCGCCCGAACGCCATAGGCAGTCGGGCTTGCATTTGCTCGACGCACCCGCGGTAAAGCTCAAGGATCTGCTCACGCGACTTGGCGTGCAGCGACGGATTTTTGGCGAGAGAGGCTTTAAGACTCTTCAAGTCGCTGTACCCGAGTGTGCGAGCCGTTTTCGTCATCTCGCCTTCAATCCGTGCCACTTCGCGCAAGCCAAGCTGGTGTATCTCCTCGGGGGTCATGTTGCTGGTCGTCTGAGTCCTTACGGCAAACTCGTACCGCGCAACTCCGTCTGGCAATGCCCACACTCCGACCTCGGTGCGACCGTGGGGTGCGTATTCCTCCTTGACGAACCTGGCAAACCTCTCGTACGCGGGCAGCACGGAATCCTGGATGGCGGCAATCAGCTCGTGCTGAAGACGCTCTCGATCAGGCTTGGAAATGGATTCCGGGAACTTGCCCAGCGGTTCCGCGAACGGCGTCTTCTCGGGGTCCATCCGAGCGATACCTTCGGCCTGCGCCGCGACCTTCTCGAGCAGAAACTTCGGAGGTATCAGTCCTTCCGCCCTGCCCCGCCCCATCTGGATCATCGTTTCGTCGAACAGCCGTGGAAGCTGTTTCATCCTCGAGATGAAATCTTCGTAATCCTTCACGCTGACGAAGGAGAGCAGGGAGACGAGTTGAGGGTAATCAATGTGTACCCCGTTGACTTGAGTCACGGGCATCTCCCAATCTTTGAAGCGTGCCGCCTCCAGGTCCTGGCGAAGCTGGCGAACCATCAGCGTTTTGTTCAAGGCCTCCTGCTCGGGGAAGCCGGTAGTGTCAATAGCTTCAAAGCGGGAGAGAAACTCCCTGGTCTTGGCAATGTTGGCTTCGATACGTTTCTGGGAGAAATCCCTGACCCGATCGTTCCAGCGCTTGTCCCCAAGAATGGAAGCGTACTCCGGCTTGGTGGAGAGCGTGTATTCCCACTGCTCGCCCATGAGGTCGCTGAGCACCCGCCGCCGAGCGTCCAGGTCGGAAGGCGCGGGTGCCCCCGCTGCGAGTCCCGCGAGCGTCAAAAGAGATGTTCCAAGAAAAATTGAAAAGCAACGCATACATCCTCCCGGCCAGCGGCGGGCTCAGAGTTTGGAGTCCGGGCGGCACTCCTCAGGGTGCCGGACGCTGCTCGTGAATTTCCCTAACGTATGGACTGTTTGCAGAATTCCAACAATTCCGCTTCGGTTAAGAGCCGGTCGGCCCGCTTGGCTCGGGTAAGTATCTTTTCCACCAACTCATCCGTGGGCTGGATGCCACGCTTCTCGAGCCAATAGATTACGTTCGACTTACCGCTCATCGGCCCGATTTCGATCTTCTGTTCCAGGCCGAACCAATGTGAAGGCACGCCGGAATAGACCTGATTGGCCAGTTCCACATCGTTCTTCTTGAATGCTTTAATGACCGCCGCCGCATGAACGCCTGTGGCCGTGCGAAACGCGTCGGCGCCCACCACGGGATAGTTCGGGGGTATGGGGACGCCTGCCGCCTCCGAAACGACTTCGCAATACTCCCTGAGCCTGCGCAGGTCACGGTCGAGCACGCCCAGGAGCTTCAGGTTGACGAGCATTTGGTCGAGGGGCGTGTTGCCCACGCGTTCGCCAATCCCGAGCGCCGTCCCGTGCACCTGGTCCGCGCCCGCCTCAAAGGCTGCCAGGGAGTTGGCGACCGCCAGGCCGCGATCCGAATGCCCATGCCAATCAAGCCGAATGCTTTCGCCGGATGGCTTGATGACTTCCTCGCGCACAAAGTTCAGCAAGGCGCGCACGCCGCGCGGCGTCACGTGACCGACCGTGTCGCAGACCACGATGGCCCGTGCGCCGCACGCAATCGCCGTCGAATACAGCTTCCTGACCACTTCCGGCCGGGCGCGCGTCGTATCCTCGGTCACGTACATCACGGGCAATGCGAGGCTCCGCGCGTACTTCACCGCGCGCTCGGTCGTGCGGAGGAGAAAATCCAGCGTCCAGTCTTCGGCGTATTGTCGAATGGGGCTGGAGCCAAGAAAGGTCGCCGCTTCAATTTCCACCCCCGTCGCCTGGACGATCTCGGCAATGGGGCGGATATCCGACTCGATGGTGCGCGCCGCGCAGTTCGGCCGGATGCGCATCCTGGCGGAGGCGATTTCCTGCGCCAGGCGGAGCACGTCGGCTCGGGCGCGTGCCCCAGCGCCCGGCAGGCCCAAGTCCACGGAATCGATGCCCAACCCTTCCATCAAGTGTAGGATCTGGATTTTCTTCTCGATGGGTGGGTCGAGGACCGAGGGCGACTGGAGACCGTCGCGCAGCGTTTCGTCGTCGAGCATCGGCGGACGGCCAAAGGAAAGCTCCGGCCCATCCACGCGGTTCCAGTCGTAGATGAGTTCGTGGTTCAGGGGCATGGGCGAGACCCCGACAAATCGGGGCGTCAGACGCGAGTCAAATCAGGAGCGGCGGCCCGAAAAGTCACCGAAGATATTCACCGGGCGATCTTCGTAGCGCAGTCCGGCGCTCGAGCGGTCCTCCGCCAGCGGGCGATAGAGCGTGTGGCAGCGCTCGCAGCGATAGATTTCGACACCCTTCCCCAACTGATTGCGCACCTCTTCCGGAGCCTTGTCCCAGCGTTTGAGGTGCCCAACACAGAGCTTCCCTTTCGCATCTTTCTCATCGCAAGCCCGCTGGCCGGGCTTCTTGTCCTTGACCTTGAGCGCGTCTGGACTCACGTTTTCTCCTGGTTGGCCCGTCTCACAGCCGCAAGTGATCGAAATTCACAACACGCCGTCGCAGCAGACAACAAGTTTCTCGCGGCCTTATTGGAATTTTACCCGAAGCCCCTTGAGATGTGCAAAGCCACTGCAGCGCCGCCCGGAACTTGTCCCGGTATTGCCGGG
>JAIQGH010000184.1 GCA_020072655.1 Terriglobia bacterium
CATGGTGGACAGGGGAGGATTCGAACCCCCGTAGCTCGCAAGGAGCGGCAGGTTTACAGCCTGCTGCCATTGACCGCTCGGCCACCTGTCCGCATTTTGGGAAATAATCGCTGCCCCTTGGCGTCGCGAAACAAGACAAAAGCTCTCGCTCTTCCCCTTCTGCTACGGCACCTCGTGGAGCCCGTGGATTCGGTCCGGTGATTAGACACGGGGGCAGTTCCCTGTCCCCGGATAGGTGAGTGCAAGTAAGATCAGGAAAACCCGCTCCCAAATCCCGGCGCCGCACCTTGGCAGCGCTTCCGGCTGCGCTCGCTTAAGCTGGAGCTGGCGAAGGGATTCGAACCCCCGACCCTCTGATTACAAATCAGATGCTCTACCAGCTGAGCTACGCCAGCCGTCTCAAATAAATAATTATACCGGCCAGGCAAACGGATTGCAAGGGCAATTCCCTCTCCGCCCTTCCCCGCTTACCCCAACCACCATTCGCCTCGGTTTGGTGAACGCCCCTCCTCCTCGGTCCTTGTGCCGGAGCCTGCCACGAATCTATCCATATTCTACCACGCACCGGCGGGCACTTCGAGCGATGATCACTAGGTACGTTCCGAGTGACAGGGAATCCCCTCGGCAGCCTATCGCGCCTGAAGGTGCCTTTCAGCCGCGCAGGTAACGGGAAGGGTTGACGGGTGTGTCGTTCACGTGCACTTCGTAATGCAGGTGAGGTCCGGTCGTTTTTCCGGTGGTGCCCACCGCACCGATTACTTGACCGCGCTCCACCTCCTGACCGACCGCGACAAGCATCCTGCTCAGGTGGCCGTACTTGGTCGTGATCCCGCTGCCGTGATCAATCAGGATGGCGTTCCCGTAGCCGGCGTCCGGGCTGGCGCAAAAAACGATACCGTCCGCGGTCGCTTCCACCGGCGTCCCGGAGGGGGCCGAGATGTCAATGCCGGCGTGGAATGCGCCCTCCCCGCTGAGCGGATCCATCCGCTGGCCGAACCCCGCCGTAAGCATACCCCGCACTGGCCAAATAGAGGGAACGGTGCCGCGGCCGAACTGCGGATCGGAAATCAGGCTCTGCATCACGACGTTCGTGGGAGGGTTGCCGCCGATGCCCTTCATGAGACGGAAGGCGTACAGGGAAGCGTTGTAGCTGGATTCGACATTGAAGTTGCTCTGTGACGCCAGCAAGAACAACGCTTGCGACAGTCGCGGGCGCCGTGGTTCCCCAAAGCCGTAAGTGAGCGCAACTTCGGCCGCAAGCGATTGCAGGGAACCCAGCTTGGCATTCGTGCGGCTGACCACGGTCTCTAATGTCCGGTACTGTGTCTTGAGCGCTTCTCGCTCCGTGCGAAGACTGTTGTAATCTGAAACCTTCAGCAGCATACGCGCGTAGCTGCCGGCAAGCGCCGTCACCGTAATGATCCCGATGGCGCTCAAGCCAAGCAACAGATGGACACAGTAGAAGGGCAGCCGGATTTTGCGGAGCCTCCCGTGTCCGCCCGGAAAAATGAGAAAAGTATAAAATTTCCTTTCCATAGGTTCCCCACTCTGGAGGATTAATTCTTCGAACCCAGCGCAAAAACACCATTGACACGGCTGGGGATAACGGAAAACAAGCGGCGACCGTTCTAGGAGTGCGGGCGAAATCCTAGTTCACGAATCCGACGTTTGTCAAGTTTTTTCAAGCAGAAAGTTCGGGAGGGAATTGCCCTGCCGGAGTTCCTTACCAAGAATCGGGCTTGCCCCTGCGATTATTAGTCTAGTTGGACTATTAACACGGGGGCTCACGCATTGAGGTGTTCGCCAAGCTGGCGTTTGTCGTTTTGTGGCTCTCATGTCCCTGTTCGCATCGGTGGGGGCTTGCTGGGTCGGCCAGTTGCTGGATTGCTACCAACAGGCTTGGGCGAGATACACGAACAGCAACCAGGCACCTGCTACTTCCTGCCTTGGTTTATCCATGTTTGCGGTAAGATACTTGGGCGAGTTTTCCAGCAATCTGCTCCCACCCTCCCAGGGGTGCTCGACCGGTGCCGGCCAGCGGCCCCGGAGGAATACCGGGTTATGCCCGCGCAGACATTCAAGAGCGAACCCGAGTTTGTCGCCTGGTTGCGGCGCATCGCGCCAACCCGGCGAGGCCGGTTGAGGCTCGGTATTGGCGACGACGCGGCGCTCCTGGCTGTCGCCCGCGGCCAGGAGCTCATTCTGACGACCGACCTTTCGATTGAGGGGATTCACTTTTTGCCGTCGCTTCACCCCCCGCGGGCGGTCGGACACCGCGCTCTGGCACGTTCGCTCAGTGACATCGCGGCGATGGGCGGGACGCCGCGCTTCGCACTCGTCTCGCTCGCGATTTCCAGGCGCACCTCCCGTCGCTGGGTGGAAGAGTTTTACGCGGGGCTAAACCGCCTGGCAGGGCAATTCGGCACCGTAATCGTGGGCGGGGACACCGCCCTCGTCCCGGACCGAATTGCCATTGATGTTATCGTCTGCGGCGAAGTGCCGGCAGGACGAGCTCTACGGCGATCGGGAGCCCGGCCTGGTGACCAAATCTTCGTTAGCGGCTGCCTGGGGCTTTCGGCGTTGGGGCTGGAGTTGCTCCGGGGCCAAGGGGGGACGCGAGCGGGGCGAAGGTCGAGGCGGTGGACCGCGGAAGCCCTGTGCGCGCACTTGTATCCAACGCCCCAGTGTGAGCTGGGGAGGTTCCTCTCCGGCCGGGGCCTGGCTTCCGCGCTGATTGATGTGAGTGACGGCCTTTCGACCGATCTGGCCCACTTGTGCGCCGCGAGCGGGGTGGGCGCCTGGATCGGTGAAGAACTCATCCCGAAGCCAGCCGCTCCATCCACTCGCGATCTGCAGGAATCAGATCGCTTGGCGCTCGCCCTCCACGGAGGCGAGGACTACCAATTGCTTTTCACCGTGCCTCGCCGCAAAGTGCGCCAGGTGCCGCGCGCCTTTCAGGGCATTCCACTCCATTGGATCGGCGTGATCTGGGTTTCCAAGAGGTTGGAACTCTTGCGGGCTGACGGGACCCATCGGAGGCTCGAACCGGGGGGCTGGGACCATTTCCGGAGTCCCAAGGGCTGAGCCGGTCAGCGTTGCGCGGAGCGTGCGTTGGGGTTCGCCGCCTGCGTGGACGCAGGGGGCTTGGTCTCGTTGAGAACTGTGGCGGCGGGCTTGGGGGCGGGCGGCACAGCAGCTTCCTTGTTAGGCGGAATCGCCGGGGCCTTGGCCGGGAGGGGATTCGCGGTGGGCTTGGGAGCCGTGCCGGCGCCGGCGGCATTCGTGGCGCCCGCGCCCACGGCAGGTGTAGAGGCCCCCGGTGGGGCCTGCTTTTGGGCAGGTGCGGCCGGTGGAGGCGCTCCGCCAGCTCCCTCGCCGCTCGCCGGTGTCCCCGGTGCGGCGGTCGCGAGCAAGCCTTCCCCGGCCCTCGCCAGAATTTCCTTGACCTGATCGGGGTTCTTGAGCAGCGGCGAGTGCGCGAAGTCCTCTACGGGCCGATCCTTCAGCGCTTGCTCCATGAACTCCATCCAAATGGGCAGGGCAGCCTTGGCGCCTTCCTCCTTGTTGCCGAGCGACCGGTGATCGTCGAAACCCACCCAGACGCCGCAAGTGATCTTGGGCGAAAAGCCCAGGAACCAGGCATCCACGAAGTCGCTGGTAGTGCCGGTTTTTCCGGCCAGGGGGTATTTCTCGGCGAGCGCCTTGGCGCGCGTGGCCGTCCCCGACATAAAAACCTCACGCAGCATGGAGGTCTCCAGCCGCGCGATGGGAGCGGGAAGAGCGTCCGCCACTTCCGGCGGGAAATCGTCGATGATGCGGCCGTCGTAATTCACGACGCGCTCGATCATGCGCGGTGCGATGTGCACGCCGTCCTCGGGGAAAGTGGTAAAGGCGGACGTATGCTCGAGCAGCGTCAGGTCCGAGGCGCCGAGCGCCAGCGGCAGGTTGGGCACCAGGCGCGAGGTAAGGCCAAACTTGCGGCAGAGTTTGATGACCTTATCCACGCCCACGCGGGCGAGCAGCCGGACGGCCGGAATGTTGCGTGATTCGGCCAGCGCGTGCAGGAGCGTAATCGTTCCCTCGTACTTGTTGTCGTAGTTGTGCGGTGACCAGAGGCCGGAGGAGGTCGGGTAGCTGAGCGGGGCGTCGACGATGGTGTCGAAGGGATTGGCTCCGTCGAGCAGCGCCTGCGCGTACACGTAAATCTTGAAGGAGGAGCCCGACTGCCGCTCGGCCTGCACGGCGCGATTGAACTTGCTCTCCTCGAAGTCGTAGCCCCCCACCAGGGCGAGGATGGCGCCGGAGGAATTGTCGAGGGCGACCAGCGCGCCCTGAACCTGCGGCCGCTGGTCGAGCGTGAGGTGCAGCGCCGCCCCCTTCACTTCTTTGACCTGAAAGAGATCCACGTCGCCAGGGGCAAAGATTTCGTTCGCCAGCTTCTTGCCCGTCCAGGCGAAGTCGGCTGGGGCGACGCGGGCCGTCAGCTCGCCGACGCGCACCTGCGCGTGGTCGGGCTTGGCGTCAATCACGAGGCCATGCACGAGTTGGCCCGCTTCGAGCACCCCCCGCCAGTCGGGGTGCGTGTAGGTCGCGAGCGCCGTCCGGGTTGGTCGGCGGGTTCTTCAGGATGTTGGTTTCCGGGCCGCGCCATCCGTGCCGCTTGTCGTAAACGCGCAGTCCGTTCTGGAGCGCCTGCTCGGCGATGCGTTGCAGGTTCACGTCCAGCGTCGTCGAGACGCGCAGACCTTTCTCATGCACGGTCTCCGCGCCGTATTTCTTCTCCAGGAACAGACGCACGTCCTCGACGAAATAGGGCGCGATGGTGTTCGTCCAGCGCTGAATGTTCAGGTCGAGCGGCGCCGCGCGTGCCTGGCGGTACCGGGCCTCGCTGATCTTGCCGTTCTCTCGCATCGCCGCCAGCACCTGGTTGCGCCGCAAGCGGGCGCGCTCGGGATAGAGCAACGGCGAATAGCCCGTGGGGGTGCGAGGCAAACCGCCCAGCAGCGCCGCCTCCGGCAGCGTCAACTGGTCCAGCCGCTTGCCAAAATAGAATTGCGCCGCCGCCGCGAAGCCGAAATTGCCGTGGCCGAGCGGGATGAGATTGCAGTAGAGGGTGAAGATTTGCGGCTTGGTGAGGTGCCGCTCGATCTGAATGGCCAGGATGGCCTCTTGGAACTTGCGCCTCCAGGACTTCTCCGGAGACAGGAAAAGCCGGCGGCTGAGCTGCATGGTCAGCGTGCTGGCGCCCTGCGCCCGGCGCCATTCCAGCACGTCGGTCATCGCGGCGCGCACCACGCGGATAACGTCGATACCCCAATGACTCTCGAAGTTCCGGTCCTCGACCGAAAGGATGGCGTCGCGGAGAACCTTCGGGATCTGGTCGTAGGTGACGATCACGCGCCGCTCGAGCGCGAAGCTGCCGATCGGGGTCCCGTCGGCGGCGTAGAGCTCCGTCATCACGTCGGGGCGGTAATCCATGAGCTGCTGGATTTGCGGCAGGTCGGAGGAGTACACGAAGATCAGCCCGCCGAGCACGCCCACGCCCGCGGAAAGCAGTAGCAGGGTGAGGAAAATGAACTGCCCAAAGGCCTTGCGGAGATACTGGCGCGACGGCTTGGGCGGGGGCGGCGGAGAAGAAGGCGGCGGGGAAGAACGGGGCGGACCCTCCTCTGTGTCGCCCAGCCCCAAAGATTGCAGATGCGCCATCGGCCACCGGCTCCTGATGCATTTTCATTCTAGGGCCGCGCCGGTGCGCAGTCAAATTGCGCGCGCAGACGGTGGTGGCTCACGGGTGACTGGGCGGCCCGGCAGCTTTGCGGACAGCCTTCCTGGTCATCGAAGAAGCTGCTAGAATCGAAGCGGCAGTCGCCCTCGCTTGACGCTGGCGGTTTCATCGTGGACGGGGCAGGAGCAGTTTTCCTAGTTCCGCGTAGCCATGTGTTAGCCCTTGGGGGGCTCCAAGCCTAGAATCAGGTCATGCGCTTTGAATGGAACGCCGCCAAGGCTGCGCAGAATCTCCGCAAGCATCGGGTTTCGTTCGAGGAGGCCTCGAGCGTTTTCTACGACCCCTTGGCAGTGACGGGCACCGATCCCGACCATTCCGAAAGTGAGGAGAGGCTGGTTACCTTCGGCTTGTCCGCGGAGGGTCGGCTTCTGGTTGTTTCTCACACCGAGCGAGGCGAAGCCATCCGCATCATCAGCGCTCGGGTGGCAACTCAGATTGAAAGGCAGATTTATGAAGAAGGTTAAGAGCATGTCCGATGATCTTCGCCGGGAGTACAGACGCTCGGACTTCAAGGGGCTGGAGCGCGGAAAATACTACGCGCGGGTCAAGGCAACCTCGAATGTCGTCGTGCTCGATCCGGACGTGGCCTCGGTGTTTCGATCTCCCGAGTCCGTCAATTCCTTGCTCCGGTCCGTGATCAACGCCCTCCCCAAGAACGCGAAGGCATAATTGGAGTGCGGCTGGCATTGCCCCTTCGGGACCTCTGCGACTTCCGCGGCCGGTTCTAGAAAAGCCCACAGTCAGGAATGCACTGACTGTGGCTACCAGCTGCCCTCATGCTCAGAAGGATGGCTGACAAGCCCTGGGCACGGCACCGCCCTTCTGCCGTGGGCTTGTTTTTTGTGCGTTGGGAGTCTCCCGGCACGAAAACCGGGCCGAGGAAACGTACTATCCGATCTCTCCCAGCGCCTCGAGGTCGGCGAGGTCTTGCGGGCGGCGGGTGGCTTTCTTGTTCTGGATTAGGGCTTGGCGGCCGATGAAGTGCACAGGCACTCCTTCCAGCTCGACATCCTCTCTTCCCATCCAGGCCTTCTCGAAGGATACACCCGTAAGGGAAGTGAGAAGATCGATGCGGTTGGGCGGCACACCCAGTTGGATCTCTTGGTAGGATTCGACAAAGTCGGATTGCTGCAACCCCAGGCCGCCGAACCCGAAGCTGCGGAGCGCGAGCTCCAGCCGCTGGGCGTTCTCGGGGGAGTTGTGGACAAGGATGTCCAAATCGCCCGTGTAGCGCGGAAAGCCGTGATGGGCCAGCGCCACCGCTCCGACAATCAGATACTCAATCCCGCCCGAGTTTAATGATGCGATAAACGCGCGCCAGTCCTGCGGAAGGGGCATCGTCCTCCTTGCGGGCCAAGGCCCGGAGGCTAAAGAGAATCTCCAAACGCTCCGCAGGCGAGAGGCGGCGATAATAGGCGAGCGTCGCCTCACGGGCTTCCTGGTGCGTTCGGAACTTGGCGATGACGGGCTCCATCTAAGTTATTTTACCTGCGGATGGACCCGAACGCCACTTGAGGAGCAACTAGCAGGTTGCTGAAAGACCTGCGGGCAGTGTCATCCTAAGCCCTTTGCTTGTCACCCTGAGCGAAGCGAAGGGTCGCCGCATGTGCCGAATCAGCCAAATGCAGAGATCCTTCGTCGTCCCGACTGAAAGCGTCGGGCCTCCTCAGGATGACAGCGTGAGAAGGTCTTCAGTATCCAGCTAGGCCAGGGCCAGCACCTTGCGGCAGAGGCGGATCAGGCGCGCGTGGGGGATTTCCTGCTTGGGGCCGAGCATCAGCATCTCGCCGGTGCGGAAGCTGGAATAGTACCAGCGAGCGAGCAGGCTGAGATGTTCCCAGGGCGGCAGCGAGGGGGAGCCTTCCGGCTGAGGCTCGAGCGCCAGCAGTTCGCGGAGTTGCTGGTCGAGCGGCACCGGCCGGGCGACGTTCTCATCGAGCGAGAGCGGGAACGGGCCGTGAATCTCTCCACCGCGGAGGCGAAAAAAGGCGACGCTTTTCGCGAGCCCCCCGCGTTCGACGATCACCGCGTCGAGCTCGCGCACGTTGCGGACCAAGCTTGGCTTCTGCCGCAGCACTTCCTGGACCTTTTCCAGGCGGCGGTGGAGTTTGGCGGCTTCCTCGAACTCCAAGGCTTCGGAGGCCCCGGCGCGCTCCGCTTC
>JAIQGH010000048.1 GCA_020072655.1 Terriglobia bacterium
GTTCAGATTGCGCGGCGCATTTCGAAGCGCAAGCCCATCGTCGCGGTCAAGTCCGGTCGGACGCCGGCGGGCGCGCGCGCCGCTTCGTCGCATACCGGCGCGCTGGTGTCGGCGCAAGGGCTCGACATCGCCGCCGACGCGCTGCTCGAGCAATGCGGCGTGATCCGCGTAGACACCGTCGAGGAGTTGTTCGACCTGGCGATGGGATTTTCGAAGAACCCGCTCCCACTCGGCAACCGGCTGGGGATTCTCACCAACGCGGGCGGCCCGGCCATCATGGCTACCGACACGGCCATCAATCTCGGCCTCGTCGTGGGGAAGCTCTCGGAACGCACGGCGAAGGAACTTCGTCGTCTGCTCCCACCCGAGGCGAGCGTCGGAAATCCCGTCGATATGACTCCCAAAGCCGACCGCAGCCGCTACGAGGCTTGCGCGCGCGTGATGCTGGAAGACGAAGGCATCGATTCGCTGCTCGTGGTCTTTGTCCCGCCCATGATGATCAGCGCCATGGATATCATCATGGGGCTGGAAGAACTACGCCACCAGTTTCCCAAGCCCATCCTGGCAGTGATGATGGCTCCCGAGGAATTCTTCAAAGCGTTGAATGAGAAGCACCCGGGGCACATGGCCATCTACCTGTTTCCGGAATCGGCAGTGCGGGCGCTGTGGGCGTTGGAGAGGCATCGCCAGTGGCGAGAGCGGCCGCTTGGCGAGGTGGAACAATTTGATGTGAACCGCCCCGCTGCCGAGAAATTGCTCGAGGCCGTTCGCGCTGAAGGACGCTGCCAGCTTACCGCGCACGAGAGCTTGCGTTTGCTGGAAACTTATGGCCTCCCCGCGGCACGCTCCGTCGTGGCCGCCGACCTCCGCGAGCTGAACACAAGGACGCGAGGGTTTCCGTTTCCTGCCGCCCTCAAAGTGATTTCCTCGGATATCCTTCACAAGACGGAGGTGGGCGGAGTTGCTCTGGATCTCCGCACGCCGGATGAAGTCGCCGCGGCCGCCCGGCGAATGCTCGACTCTCTGGCCCAGCGCCGCGCCTTGCCCGGCCAGGCCGACGGCGGAGCGGTACCAGCTTTTCTCCTCCAGGAGTACGTGCGAGGCGGCCGCGAAGTCATTATGGGAATGACCCAGGATGCCAACTTCGGCCCGCTCCTGATGTTTGGGCTGGGGGGCGTCTACGTTGAGACGCTGAAGGACGTCACCTTTCGCGTGCCGCCGCTTACGAATCTGGACGCGGAAGAAATGATCCGCCAGATCCGGGCCTATCCCCTGCTGGAAGGTGTGCGCGGCGAAGCGGCAATCGACATCAAGGCCTTGGTGAAAATCCTGCAGCGCTTTTCGCAGCTCGTCGAGGACTTGCCACAAATCGCTGAGATCGAAATCAATCCCTTCTTGGTTTTTCCCGACGCGCGGGACTTCCGCGCCGTGGATGCGCGAGTGAGACTCTCGGGCTAGGTCCAATTTTCGTTCACGCCGGAGGTCAAAGTATCTTGCATTTCGTTTGTTGCAGCATCAGATAGAGAACTCCGGATACGTCGGCGCAAACAAGTAGATTCTTCAAGTATCTGGAAAGAATTCCCACCTCTGGAAGACCCAACAGTCTGATAAGCCCTTTCTTCCCAGTCCAATGAAAAAGGAGGGAGTACGGTTTTCGATTTGCTTTCCGAAGGATGGGGCAGAAATGCCAACCGGAAAGCAATTCACACTTTGTAGGGAGAAGTGTGGGGAGGTGACGTATGACCGAACTGAAGTACTTGGCGTGGCTTATTCTGATTGCGTTGGTCTTTGGTGTTGGCAAAAGCGCATCCGGACAGACGACTTCGGAAAGTGGGCGGCAGCGGAGTCATTCTTTCCCTAGGAGGCGGGGTCAGCCCTGGAATGCCCAAAGCCAACATCATGGCGCTGATCGAGGCGGTGGAGGAGTTCAATCGTGGATGACTCGTAGGCCCCTGAGGCTCGTCCGAGCCGACTTATCGTTGAAAGGACTTGGCAGCCAGTGAGGGAATCGACCTCCAATCTACTTACCAACCCAGAATTGCTGCTTTGTTGTTTCGCTCAGCGGGCTAGCCATACGCGGGCCTAGAACTTCCACACCTATAACCACGCGTAAGTCCGGCATCACGACCACTCTCGCAGGATGTGGTAGGCTCGATACAGCCTGCGCTAGACGTGATTCTGGCGACAGACACCATCCTGGAAGATCCTTGGCCAGCCACATTCAGGGACGGGATTCATTCCCGGGGGGAGCGAAGTTTACTCAAGTGGGGGAACAGGTGGCGAACCGGATATCTTATGCAGCAGATCCTCGCGCTTCTTTGATTGGAGCCGTTGCACCTCTGCAAGTTCAACCTTTGCGTCCACGTCCCGGCCCATGGCACGATAGGCGGTGGCGAGACGGAAGTGAGCATCCGCTCGCTCGGGGTCCAGGCGCACGGCTTGTTTGAGGGCCACGACTGCCTGCTCGTATCTCTGCTGCTCGGTATAAACAATCCCTAGGTTGAAGTGCGCAACCCACAGGTTCGGGTCCAGGCGCAGTGCCTGCTGCAGAAGCGGCAGGGCCTGATCGATCTGCTTGCGCCGCACAGCGATATCCCCCAGATAAGCCTCGGCTTGCGCGACCAATCCGCCGATTCTGACCTCCTGGCGAAATTCCTGTTCGGCGTCGTCGAACCTCCGCTTCTTCCAAAAGAGATAACCTAGTCCGAAATGAACACCGGGATACTGAGGTGCGACCGCCGCTGCGGCCTGGAATTCCTTGATGGCCTGGTCGGTTCGATCCAGGCCGTCGTACGCCTCGCCCATCAGCATGTGGGTTGCCGCCGAGTCGGGTTGATGACGAAGCATGCGGTCGAACAATTGGATCGCCTTCTCGTATTGCCCGCTCCATATGTAGCTCCGACCGAGCAGGTATAGCAGGGTTGTATTCTCAGGCTCGATGCGTGCGAGTTCATCGAACTGCGTGCTCGCCTTGGCATAATCGCCCACACCATACCAGGACATCGCCAGGAGCGTGCGGATGCGAGAATTGTGCGGATCATTCTTCGCCGCCTGAGTGAAGGGCTGGATGGCTCTGCGGAAGTCCCCGCTCTTAAAGTAGGCTAACCCCAGGTTCGCCAGTAGTGAGGTGGAGGTGGGATCTAACTTCAGTGCTTTCCGGTAAGCGTCGATTGCCTCCGCATACTTGCCCATGTGGGCGTAAATCTGGCCCAAGTCGTTTAGAAGCTGCGGCGAACGAGGATCGCCACGAACCAAATCCTCGTAGATGCGGGCGGCCTCCTCGTAATGCCCCTGGGACTCAAGATGCCGCGCGCGGCGCAGGAGTTCGCCCGCTTCCTCTTGGCTAGCTCCGGCGCAGATCCCCGCGAAGAAAAACACGGCGATGAGAAAGACGCAAGGTGCAGTGTGCCGTTCGCCAACGCGCCGTTCGGAACAGCCGGTCGAAGTTGAGCTCCCCAGTTTCACCAACTTGCATTTTAGCATCGGGAGGATTCAACCGTGAGAACGCTGGGCGTGAGGGAAGCAGGACGCTAGGCCTCCGAGTTCAGCCGAAACTCCTTGGGAGAAACCCCTCCCGCGCGACGAAAGACGCGGTTGAAGGTCTTGATGCTCCCGAACCCGGCTCCAGCCGCCACGCGATATGAGGGCAAGTCGGTTTCAAGAAGTAGCCGCTTGGCCCGCTCCAATCGGCACCGCGTGATCTCCGAATAGATGGAGCGTCCGAGGGCATGAAGAAACCGCCTCTCGAGCGTTCGCCGGGATACGCCTACTTCTTCGCCAACATTCGAGACGTTGATGGCTTGCCCAGCGTGATCCTTGATGAATCGCAAAGCGGCAGCGACGCACGGGTCATCCTGGGCAATGACGTCGCTGGATTGCCGGGTAACGACATAGACCGGCTCGACCTGCACAACATGGTCGTCGTCCAAGTGGCCAGACATCAGACCATCGAGGAGTCGGGCCGCTTCGTATCCGGCCCTTTCCAAATCCAAGGCCACGCTGGAGAGGGGAGGACTGGACAGCTCGCACATAAGTTCGTCGTTGTCTACGCCCACGACTGCGACGTCATCGGGCACATGCAATCCACTGGCCACGCAAGCCTGGAGGGCCTCGCGCCCACAGATGTCGTTGCAGGCCATCAGGCCAACAGGCTTGGGCAAGCATTTGAGCCAATCCACGAGAATGGGTTGCTCATGTTCCCAGTTCTCGATCCAGTTTGGCTGCTGCATCCAGTTCGCCAAATCGATCCGGCGCGTGTGGCACTGGAATCCCCGATCCGCCAAGTAGCCGGAAAATACCTCTTCTCGGCGCGAGGACCACGCGCATCCGACAAATCCGCAAAAAGCGAAATGACGCAGGTTGCTTTCGAGCAGATGCGCCGCTGCCATCCGCGCGATGGCCGCGGAGTTCGTGCGGACCTCACCGAACGTGTCGCCAGGTCCGGGAGAGCGCGATTCATCCAGTAAAGAGGCAACGAAGGGCAGCCCGGTGTCCCGGATGAGCTTTTCCATCTCAGGCGAGTGCATGCGGGCGATGATGCCCGTCCCGCTCCAGCACTTCGCTTTAGGCAAGGCCTGTTCGAGATGCCCGGGCGCAACGTAAAGTGACCATGGGCCGTGTAGACGAGAGTAACGCAGGATCCCTCGCAGAAGTCCTCGCCCATATTCGGTCGAGGTTTCCAGCAACAGGGCCACGTGCGGCCTGCGGGTGGAGAAGTGCACTTCGCTCATACCTCCCCCGGCTTAGATTCCCCTTGCCGGCCGTGACGCGAACCAAGCTTTACCAGACACATTTGGCTGCATCTGGCTGAATTATCCCTCGGAATTGCAAGAAAATCAAGCGGTTCGGCTTGACGCAAATTGCCCACAACATTCCGCAAAGTGGGTCTTGACACGCCATTCGCCCGGGACTACGCTGCGCACCAATGGAGGGACCCAAGCGCCGGGTCCTCTCCCCAGAGTCGCTAACTACGCGCGCTACTCCTTATGCGTCGGGTGCTGCCGGTCTTTTGAGAGCTCGGCTATTGAAAGGCGCGGCAGTAAGGCAGGTAACACGGGCAGGCATCCTGCGCGCTGCTGCCCTTAAAGTGTGTCCGAGACAACAAGGAGGATACGTATGAGGAAAGAAATGCGCTTCGGCGTTTTTACGTTCCTATGCTTTTGCTTGTTCCTTTTGCCAACAACCGCCTTGGCCCAAGTCAAGGCCACCATTGTGGGCACGGTGACTGACCCATCCGGCGCGGTTATGCCCGGCGTCAAGATCACCGTCACGAACACCGACACCAGCGTCGCTCGGGCGCTGGAAACCAACGCGGCCGGAAATTACCTTGCTCCAGAGCTTGTTCCAGGCCCTTACGAGGTGAAGGCTGAAGCCAAGGGCTTCCGGGCTTACTCTCGGTCTGGCATCGTCTTGAACGTCAACGACACGCTGCGTGTGGACATTCAAATGCAAGTGGGTGAGATCACACAAAGCGTGACGGTGTCGGAGGCGGTGGTGAAAGTCCAAACCGAGTCCGGCGAGGTGGGCGACACGGTTTCAGGCACACAGCTGACCACGCTTCCGGTGAACACACGCAGCTTCTTTGTTCTGGCCACGCTCACTACGGGCGTCTCGTCGAACATGCCCGATTTCACCCTGCCGATTCCGGTAGGGGGCGACAGCAGTATCCGCTTCAACGGCAACCGCAATGACCACAACATCTGGATGATTGACGGGGGCGAGGACTATGACCGCGGATGCGGCGGGTGCGTCACCGTCATGCCCTCCATGGACGCGCTCCAGGAGTTCAAGGTTATGACGAGCAACTATGGGGCAGATTTCGGCATCGGGTCGGGGGGGACGGTGAATATGATGCTGAAGTCCGGCACGCGGTCTTTCCACGGCTCGGCTTACGAATTCGTACGCAACGATGTCCTGGATGCCGTTAACTACCTTACCAACGCTGTGCCGCGCAAGGCGGACGGGACGCGCGCGTCGGCGGCTCCCATCATGCGCTTTAACAACTTCGGTTGGAACCTTGGCGGGCCTTTCTACATACCCGGCAAGTACAATACGCAAAAAAACAAGACCTTCTTCTTCTTCAACCAGGAGTGGCGAAGGATCCGCCTGGGGCAAGTGCGATCGGCAAACGCCGTTCCGCAGGCAGAACGGCTGGGGGACTTCTCCGGCTCTCCCATAACTATTATGGTTCCTACGGCGGCCGCGGTCGGCGACCCAGCGTTTCTTGCCAAGCTCACCGCCGCGGGGCTGACGCCGGGCCAGGCCTTCCCGAACAAGGCGATCCCCGACTCGTTGATTGACCCTAATGCCAAGTTGTTCTTCGGCTCTGGCGCCTTTCCCCTGCCCACTTCAGGTGGCACGTTCACAGGTTCACGGATGACGCCTACCAACGTTCGCGAGGAGATCATCCGCGTGGACCACAATTTCAGCGACAAACTCAGTGTTATGGCCCACTTTATCAATGACGCGGTCCTCCAGCAGACGGACGAGACGCTGTGGGCTGGCATGTCATACCCCACTCTCGGCACCAGTTTCCTGAATCCGGGCAAGCACGCGGTGATCAGGCTCACCTACACCATCAGTCCTACCCTGCTGAATGAGTTCGCGTACAACTACAACGGCAACCGGATTTGGCTCTCGCCCGTCGGCGTCTTTGCCAAGCCCAGCGGTATGAACCTCAAAGAGTTTTTCTCCGGCAACTCGGACAGCCGGATACCAGTAATACAGTTTCAGAAAGAGACGGGCGCGAACTACGATTCTGGCTCGTGGCCCTGGCACAATGCTGCTGACAGCCAGCAAGTTCGCGACGACGTCAGCAAGATGGCCGGAAAGCACGCCCTGAAGTTCGGCGGGCAGTTCATGCGCTACCGCAAGAATCAGGACATTTTCGGGCAGACTCAGGGTGGCTACACCTTCAATGGCAGGTTCACAGGCTCCGACGTGGCTGACTTCCTCCTGGGCCTCGCCAATTCGTACCACGAACTGGCCATCCAGGACCGCGGCCACTGGCGCACCAGTACTTTCTCCTTCTACTTCACGGATAGCTGGCGAGCCAGCAAGCGCTTGACCTTGAACCTGGGCGCCCGCTGGGAAATCATGCCCCATGTTTACGAGATCGCAAATCGTCAGTCGAATTTCTATCCTACCCTCTACAACCCGGCCGAGGCACCCATTTTCAATGCCGACGGCAGCTTGGACACCACCGGTCCCGGCTTCACCACCGTGTCCGGTGTGCCTCTGTCCACCATTCCTTTCTACATGAACGGAGTGGGACTGGCCGGCAAGGGTGTCCCCCGCGGCTTGGTTGACAATCACTTCAACACCATCGGTCCGCGTGTGGGCTTCGCATACGATTTGACCGGAAACGGCAAAACCGTTGTGCGCGGCGGGTTTGGCATGTTCTACGAGCGGATTCAGGGCAACGACGTTTATAACGGCGGCCCCAATCCCCCCTTCTCCTTCGACCCCAACGTGAGCCTCGTGTATTTCACCGATCCCAGTGTCAGTGTGCTGAATGGGGCGAAGGCAGCGGTGCCGATCTTCCCAGGTGCCTTCGCACAAGCCCTGGATAAGGCGTACCTGCCTCCCACCAGCCAACAGTGGAGTTTCGGCCTTCAGCGCGAGCTGATGCCGCGCACGGTCCTCTCAGTCGGCTATGTGGGCAACGGGAACTATCACCAGTCCATCAATCGAAACATCAACATGCCCTTCCCGAACGATCCGCGGCGAGCGGACGTGCAGGCTGGCAAGATCGGCGTGAACTTGATTCGGCCGTATCCCGGCTTTAGCGCCCTCAACTATGCCGAGAATTCGACTTCCGGCAACTACCACTCACTCCAGGTGAACCTGCGCACGGACAACTACCACGGGTTCACTTTCCAGGGCGCTTATACGTGGTCGAAGACCATCGACCTCACCAGCGGAGACAACGCGCAGTTCGCCTTCGATCCGTATGACCTGGCCAAGAACCGCGGACCTGCGGATTGGGACATCCGCCAAATCATGATAATGAACTACATCTACGACCTGCCGTTCTGGAGGCACAGTTCCAATGCTTTCGTTCGCCATGGCCTGGGCGGCTGGCAACTCTCCGGGATCACCATGTTCCAGACGGGCCCGCCCGTAACGGTGACTTACCCGGGTGACAATGTCGGAGCGGGTGTTGGGAACGAGCGCACCGACCTCACCGGCGATCCCAACTCGGGACCGAAGAACATGTCCACGTGGTTCAATACCGACGCATTTGCGGCGCCTGCTGTCCTCACTTGGGGGACTGAAGGGCGCAACGTCGTGCGGCGCGCCGGTCGCAACAACTGGAATATCTCGCTCGCCAAGGCGTTCAGTGGCATTCCCATAGGCACCAAGGAGGGCGCGTCATTCCAGTTCCGAGCTGACTTCTTCAATGCTTTCAACCATAACCAGCCCCAAAACCTGGACACGAACTTCTCTTCCGGAACATTCGGGAGGGTGACGTCCACCTGGGATGCACGTCGAGTTCAGCTTGGATTGAAATTCATCTTCTGATGGCCCGTAAGGGACTTTTGCCGGGGCGGTCTGGAAACGGATCGCCCCCTTTTCTTGCCACGAATAATCCCCACGTCGGCCCCAATGCAAAACAGGAGCTGACACAATGAGGCAACCGGTGAGTTGCGAACTGATCTGCCGTCTTGAGGATCCTTGAGATTAGGACTAAGAATGAGCCATCAATGAAAGGAGAGAGATCAGATGCCCAAGAGAACGCACACCGCCACCAAGCTCAGTATACTGTTCTTGTCCGCCTCCGCGCTTGCCTATGTTGTTCCCTCGCTGGCCGGTGAGGAAGCCCGTCATCTCCCTTACCAGGACGCCTCTTTGGCGATCGACCAGCGTGTGAATGATCTTGTTTCGCGTATGACGCTGGAAGAGAAGGTCCGCCAGATGCAACACACGGCGCCGGCAATTCCGCGGCTCGGCGTTCCTTCCTACGACTGGTGGAGCGAAGCGCTGCACGGCGTGGCGCGGTCGGGCTACGCAACCGTCTTTCCGCAAGCCATCGGCATGGCAGCGACCTGGAACGCCGAGCTGGTGCACCGCATGGCCCAGGTTATCGCCACTGAGGCCCGCGCCAAATACAACCAGGCGCAGCGCGAAGGGAACCACAGCATTTTCTTTGGTCTTGACTTCTGGTCGCCCAACATCAATATCTTCCGCGATCCTCGTTGGGGGCGCGGACAGGAGACCTACGGTGAAGATCCGTTTCTCACCGCAAAGCTGGGTGTGGCATTCGTGACCGGCATGCAGGGAGACGATCCGAAGTACTTCAAGGTGATCGCCACTCCCAAGCACTACGCCGTGCACAGTGGTCCGGAGCCCGAGCGGCACCGGTTCAACGTCAATGTCTCGCCGCATGACCTGGAGGACACGTATTTGCCTGCCTTTCGCGCCACGGTTGTGGAGGGCCGCGCCGACTCTGTAATGTGCGTCTACAACGCCGTGGACGGCGTGCCGGGGTGCGCGAGCAAGTATCTGCTCCAGGACACGTTGCGTGAGGCGTGGAAGTTCCAGGGCTACGTGACCTCAGACTGCGGTGCTGTCGCGGACATCACTACAGGGCACAAATTCACGCCCGATAACGAGCACGGCTCCGCCGTGGCCGTCCAGGCCGGAACGGACACCACCTGCGGCGATGAGTATGTGGCGCTCGTTAACGCTGTGCGTGAGGGCTTGATCAAGGAAAGCGAAATCGACACCTCCCTGAAGCGCCTCTTCATCGCGCGTTTCCGGCTGGGGATGTTCGACCCGCCCGACGCCGTTTCCTTCAACAAAATTCCTTTCTCTCAAAATGATTCGCCCCAGCACCGCGAATTAGCCTTACAGGCGGCGCGGGAGTCAATGGTTCTGCTGAAGAACGCAGATGGCATTCTCCCTCTCAAATCAAGCTACAAAACCATTGCGGTGGTCGGACCCAACGCGGAGTCCTTAGTAGCTCTGGAGGGAAACTACAACGGTGTGCCATCCCAGCCGGTTTATCCTGTGGAGGGGATGCGCAAAGTCTTCGGAGGGAAAGCCCGGATCCTTTTTGCGCAGGGCTCCCCTTATGTGAGTCAGTTGCCGGTTCCTGTACCCTCGACCGTCTTTCATACCGGAAGCGAGGAGGGTTCCCCGGGCCTGAAGGCAGAATACTTTCCCAATACCGACTTTTCCGGAAAGCCGGTGGTCACGCGGGTGGACCCGCAGATTCAGTTTGACTGGTACGCCGCTGCGCCGGCAAAGGGTATTCCCATGAAGAGCTTCGCCGTGCGCTGGACCGGCACGCTGCGCCCGCCTGGACCAGGCAGCTATACCTTCAGTGTGCCCAAGCCGGAATGGAATCCACACGGGGGCAAGGAAATATTCCGGGTCTACCTCGACGCCAAGGTTGTGCTCGACACGATCCTGCTTTCCCCCACTACGTGGGTCGAGGATGGCGGAAAAAAGCCGGTGACCACATTTCAGGCCCAGTTTGAGGACACGAAGGCACATGCATTCCGTCTTGAATATGTGCACGAATCTCCGCTTTTCGGGGCGGGAGCCACACTCAGTTGGCAGCCGCCCAGGGAGGCTCTGCGCGATGAAGCTGTGAAGGCAGCGCAGCAAGCCGATGTGGTCGTAGCCTTTGTGGGGCTTTCCCCGGGCCTGGAGGGCGAAGAGATGCCGGTCCATGTGCCGGGATTCAGCGGCGGAGACCGCACGGAAATCGGGCTGCCGGATGCGGAGCAGGAACTGCTGGAAGCGCTGGCTGCAACAGGCAAGCCTTTGGTTGTAGTCCTAATGAGTGGCAGCGCACTGGCTGTGAATTGGGCACAGGAACGTGCGGCTGCCGTCCTCGAGGCGTGGTATCCGGGTGAGGAAGGCGGCACGGCCATTGCGGAGGCTTTGGCGGGTGCTAACAATCCCGGGGGACGTCTTCCAGTTACTTTTTACGCCGCCCTGGACCAACTTCCACCCTTTGACGATTACTCCATGCACAACCGCACTTACCGCTACTTCCAAGGCAAGCCTCTCTACGGGTTCGGTTATGGGTTGAGCTATTCGACCTTCGAGTACAGCAACCTGAAGCTCTCAGCGGCCCAGCTCAAAGCCGGAGATGACCTCACCGTCGAAGTGGACGTCCGAAACGCTTCCGGCCCCGCGGGCGATGAAGTGGCGGAACTGTACCTGGAATTCCCGGCAATTCCCGGCGCTCCGCTACGTGCCCTACGGGGATTCAAACGGCTGCACGCTGCACCAAAGGAAACCCGCCACGTGACCTATACTCTCAAGGCCCGCGACCTGAGCATGGTGAACGAGAAGGGCGAACACATCGTGGCGCCTGGCGAGTACAACATATTCGTCGGCGGCGCTCAGCCGGGGGAAACTACCGGAGGCGTCCGTGCGAGAGTGGGGATAACCGGGCAGTTCGCGCTGCCGCGTTAGTCCACTCTGGCTTACCCGCTTTTCGTTTGGGCGGGGCCCAGCCGATGAAGGGCTTTTTTGACTTTCGGCTCCGCCTGGTCGCGCTTGCCCGTCAGCACGGCGTCTAGGCGGTCGCCGGTACCGCACATTACTCCCCCCTAGTCGCTTGGCGTTTACCGATGATTGGGCAGGGTTAACCCGAGATTCTGGGCGAGTGACGGCGTACTCGGAAACAATCCGTAACGCCGAGGCAGCTCGGCTAACCCCTGGTTATTCGGCTTACCGGAGAAGTGGACGCGAGCTTGCTTTTTACGAATGACGGGTCGCGTGGTTCAGCGCCATTCGCGGTCGTGCAATCTTAACCGTGACGTAAGCTTGGTACTTGGCTCGATTCGCTGCAAATCGCTGTTGGTGGGACGGTTGCGATCACAGCCCAGGATTCGGCCTGGGAAGTCGGCTTCTCGGAAACTGGCCGCCTGCCAACATAGACCCTGTGTAACGCCGCAGTCTTGACCTGAGATTTGTAACTGTTGGTTTATCGCGACTCGGAAGCGATTCTTGATGGCAGTCAGCCTGCTGCTCTGTCGGAACTTATAACTAATCTGGCCAGGGGGAAAACTGATTCGGCGTCTGTCGGCCTGTCGTTGAGGTGGAGAAATCACGCTAACCTACGGGACAAAATCCCGCTGCGCGGAATCTTGGAGGCGGGGGGAGTCGGAATATTCAGTCGTATTGATAACACGCAACTTATTGGTTTTTCGCGGCTCACGATACGCGAAAAACTCACGAAGCACGGGTTTCACACACGTATCACACACGCTGGATTTCATCGCCTTTTGTTCGCCCCGGGGCATTTCCCAACGGCGATGTTGGCCCTTCCAAAAACCTTCGATTTTGTGGTTCATTCAGTGATGTGCTCCTATTTGCCAAGTCAGTTTCCGAGAAGCCGACTGGCACTAAGACTTCTCAGGGCGAATCCTGGAAACCCAGGGGCGGCGGGACCGGAGTGAAATTTCTTAGCGCCTCTCAGTTTGCAGGAAATCTCTGCCGTCCCTGACGATTGTTGAGCGAATGGCGAGTACAGGTCGCTGACGGTGCGAAGTGTTTCCCGATCATAATTCCCTGGTCGCCCCGTCCTTTTATCACAACCGGCAGAGATGATTCCACCGGCCACATACACGGTTTGCCGACTACGTGGCTAAATGACTGCCAACGTGGCAGGAGGAGTCGCAAGCCGCCCAGGTTGTTTTCGAGCTGCTGACTATTCGTCCAGAACCGGCCCAAGGAAGCGACGGCTGGCGACCCAAGGCGACTACCTGCGCCGGTAGTGCGTCGGGCGTAACTTGTGAATTCCCCGTCCTGAACGCAGCGCCCACGACGAGACAGGGCGCGCTCGTCCTGGCAGCCCCCATGGCGCTTGCAACTCCACACGGTTCGCACGCGCCTGTCATCCCTGCGGCCCGTGCGTTTCATGGTGCTTCTCGCTTTGGTGTTCCTCCTGCGGGTGCGCATTACCTGGATGGGCGGATGGGGGGTGGGGCGCAGGGTTTTGCTCGATTCGATGTTGGCCCGCGTTCGGACCCGGTTCCGTCGGGTGCGTTGGGCTCTGTTTGGTCGCCCCTGGTGCGTGCTCGCCGCGCCCCGGAGCAGCGGGCGCCTCCCGCGGAGTTGGTGCAGCCTCGCGGGGTTCATTAGCCGGAGGGTTCCCGTGGCTGCCGCCCTCCTCCGGAGGCTGAGCATGCGGCATCTCACGCGGAGCTGGCGCTGCATGGCGGGGCTCCTTGGCCGGAGGATTCCCGTGGCCGACACCCTCCTGGGGAGGCTGAGCATGGGGCGAAGGCATAGCGTTGCGGTTGGTTTCCGGCTTGTACGGGGCGCCTGCCCGGCTGGCTGGTACGGCTCCGCGGCCGTTGAAGTCGCCTGCGCGCGCGGTGGCGGCGATGCTCGGCCGCCCCTGGTTCACTGACGCGCGTAGCTCGGGTTGGCGTTGGGCCATCTCTTGTTGCTGCTCTTGGCCGCGGACCGGCCCCGAACGCCGCTCGCTGGCCGCAGCCAACTGCTCGGCAGTCGGGCGTGCCGAAGTGCCTGCCGGGCCCCCGTGATAACTGACTGGAGCGGCGTTCACATCATTGGTCACCTGGCGGACGTACACGTTCCGTATGTTCGTAACCGTGATGTTATTCACTGCGCGATTGTAGAAGAACTCCCCGCGGTTCCAGTATCCGCCTTCATAGCCGTAGCCGGTGTAGCCATACCCGTAGTTGATCCCGCCGTAGAAGCCCACCACCGGCCCCCAGTAGCCGGGGTACCAAACATATACGCCATCGGCCCAGTCCCAGTATCCGGGAGTCCACAATGCGCCCGGGAAGGGCGCCATCACCCACGTGCCGGGTACCCAGAAGTATCCGAAATCCGGGTTCCAGGCCCAATATCCGGGCGTCCAAATGTAGCCGGGAGCGGGGCAAGGTGGTTGTACGTAAACGGGCAGCGCGGGCGGGCCGAAAGTGACTGCCACTCTGATGCTTGTGCCTGCGGAGGAAGTGACAGGAGCGGCCAGCATTACGATTGCGAGCGCAAGGGAAAGCACCAAGCCCGCGGCGAGCCAGCCGACACGTCCTGCGCTCACGCGTTGAGTTGGAACTGGCGCGGTGGCTCGATCATGGCGTATGCCCCCTGCCTGTGAACTTCCCGAGGACCCGCGCGAAAAGGGAGGAAGAATCCTGATTTCGTCCCGTTCGTTCATGAAAGCACCTCCTTACTGACGGTGCGCGCCGCAAGCCTTCACACGGACGATGAGCGCCAACTCCACCGCGCACCTCATTGCGGCGAACTCCGGCCCCGGCGGAGCTCGAGAACAGGCTCCCGCTACCTCTCCCGACACGCAGCTTTTCTTTGCAGGACGCGCGCGTCGCCGAGGACATAAAGTCGCTTCCGCAAATTCTCTTCCATTGCCTGGACCAAGTTCATAAGCCGTGGGGGATCAGGAGGTTAGGCGAGCGATTAGGGTCGCCTGGCGGCGTACACCATCGTCACTGATCGGACGGTGGCGAGCAAAAGTTACAGCCCTTGGCATGCGCAGCGAGTCCTGAGGGATCCTTCACCCTATCCAGGTTGGCCGAGAAATTGCGCGTCACTATGGGGACGCGCAAAAAGGCCCAGCGGAGGGGCGATCAAAATCACCCGACCGCTGACAACCGGGACGTGAGGAACGGAGAGCCGAAAAAGGCCCAAGTCCCAGGGCAAGACGGAGTTCCACATCCAGATCGCTGATCCCCCCAGTGAATGTTCGCAACCCACGCCCCCTAAGGCCTTCAAAGGATTAAGAAACTCTTTGACAGGCGCCAGGCCGTCTATTGCAGAGCGCGTCATCAAGGGTGGCGGAGCTGCGCTCGCCGCAGCACGCTTCGCTGACAGCTCGGGGAACCTTTCCTCCTCTTGATCATCCGCCGGCCGAGCTCGAAAAAGCGCGCCGAAAGGGGCGATGGCTTGGTTCCTAGGCTAGGCAGTTAGGGCCGGGCCGGCGGCCCCTTAGCGCGCAATCCATCGGTGTTGGTTAAACCGATTAACCGTTGCGAGACACGTGGATCTTTGCAGAGTCTACGCGTCGGTGGGGAAGTGCGGCCGTGTGTCGCGCGAGGAAAGGGTGGGGATTAGCAGGGTCTTCTCGGCCCGCAGCTAATCCGGGGAGAGAGCCATGAGCTTCGGAGCAGGCAGTTTGGAGCGTTCAAGCGGCCGGCATCTGCGGGCAGCCGCATTGCGATTCTGTTTGGCAATGACATTCGTGACCATGAGTTGTGGGGGGACAGGGGTGAGTCCGGCCATCGCGGTGAACTCGAGCTGCGGGCGCGGCGGCGGAAACAAGAAGAACTGTCCTCCCGCGGTGAGCCTGACGGCTCAGCCGGGAACGATCGAGCTGGGGCAGTCTTCCACGTTGAGCTGGGCGTCGCAGAACGCCACAACGCTCGACTTGGAGCCCTGGATTGGCGCGGTTGGGGCCCAAGGTTCGGTATCGGTTTCTCCCGAGCAGACCACAACCTACATTCTCACGGCTGCCAACACTGGCGGAACGACGGCTGCGTCCGCGACAATCACCGTGAATGCTGCTTCAGGGGTCGAACTCAGCCCGGACGACGATCTCCAAGCCGCCGTGGACGCCCATGCCGCGGGAACTTCTTTCATTCTGGCGCCCGGCGTCTACCGGATGCAGAGTGTTGTCCCGAAGAACGGCGACACCTTTACCGGCCAGACCGGAGCCGTTCTCAATGGGTCCCTCCTGGTCAGTTCGTGGCAACAAGTTTCGAGCGGCTGGGTTGCGCAGGGCTCAGGGATCACCCAGGCTGCTTGGTACCGAGGTGTCTGCCTTTCCGGCCACCCTGCCTGTATCTACCCCGAAGACCTGTTCTTTGACTCCCAGCCCCTCACTCGCGTGGGGAGTCTGTCCTTGGTCGGCCCTGGCACGTGGTACTTCGACTACGGCGCTCAAAAGGCTTACGTGGGGACGAATCCAGCCGGCCACACGACGGAATTGAGCGTCTTGCGTCATGCCTTTTCAGGCACCGCCAGCAACGTGAGGATCGCAAACTTGACCATCGAGAAGTACGCCTCGATCTCGGGGCAAGGAGCCGTCCAGGCCACTTCTGATTCCTGGGCCGGGTCTAGCGGGTGGGTTGTGGATTCCAACGAGATCCGTCTCAACCATGGTTGGGGTGTCCGCGTCAGTGAGGGGACCAAGGTCACGAACAACAAGATTCATGACAACGGACAAATGGGTCTGGGCGGATCGGGGAAAGGCATCCTGATTGAGAACAACGAGGTTTACGGGAATAACTATGCAGCGTACAGCCCGAGGTGGGAAGCCGGGGGCACCAAGTTCAGCTTCTCCACGAACCTGATCGTCCGCGGTAATTATTCTCACGACAACTACGGGCCCGGCCTTTGGACGGATATCAACAACGACTATGTGCTCTACGAGCATAACCACACGAGCCGGAACTTCATGGCCGGGATCGATCATGAAATCAGTTTCCATGCCACCATCCGTTACAACGAGATCGACAACGACGGGTTTGCTTCCGACGGCACCACGAGCAGTATCTGGTGGGGCGACGGGATTCTCGTGGCGAACTCCTCCGAAGTGGAGGTCTATGGCAATACGGTGACGAATTGCATGAACGGCATCGGCGGGATCCAGCAAGACCGCGGTCTCGCCCCGGACGGGGCGCCTTACAGTCTGAAGAATCTAAACGTTCACGATAACACCGTAACACAACAAGTGAACTATGCCTCGGGCATTGTCAAAGCTACAAACTTTGACGACTCCGTGTACACGAGCTGGGGCAACCACTTTTCCAACAATGTATTCAATCTTTCCAATCCCAGCGGGAAGTACTTCATCTGGCTAAGCCAGCAGTGGACGTACGCCCAGTGGCTGAGCTATTGGAGCATCCATTGAGAAGGCGTCGCCGGCCGAGCCCCAAGTTACGCGATTAATCCCGGCTCACTGGGACAGCGCGGAGCTGTTCAACCTGCTCAATCCTCTCGGTAAGCATGGTGGATAGGATGGAGGCGACCTCGTCCTGCTTCCTGGTGGCGACGTACCAGTCGATCGTCCGATGGAGACCGTCCATGAACATCACTTGAGGTTCCCAACCCAGCAACTCCTTCGCTAGGGAATTGTCCGCAACGCGGTTATAGGGTCCGGTGGGCATCTCAGGATGCAGCTCGATCGGAGCGTCGTGACCCAGGCAGCGCAGGACTTCGCGGGCGGCATCGATCACCCGGATACGCTCGGTTGTGCCCAAGTTCACTGCCGTGCCATCCTCGATTCTCTCTGCCGCCAGAATGGTCCCGCGCACAATATCGTCGATGTAAGTCCAGTTGCGGATCTGTTCCCCGGTTCCCCAGAGTACAAAGGGATTCTGCTTCACAAAGGCACGCGCGATCATCGCAATCACTGCGTGGTTTTCCACGCCGCGGGGTCCGTAGACGGTGAAGTAGCGGCAACAGGCGGATTTCATTCCCCAATCCTGATAGTAGGCGCGCAACGTCATTTCGGCCATCAGCTTGGCCCACCCGTACATGTTGTCAGCGTCGTAAGGGGGGCCGACCTTCGCCTCGTCGAGGTAGAGCAGCTCCTTGGGATCAGTCTGCAGGTGGTTCGGATAGACGCAGCCTGACGAGGCATAAACGACCTTGTCAACGCCCGCCTTGCAACATGCCCGGAACACGAGCCCGTCCAGCATCAGATTCGTCGCGCAAGCCGCCTGATGGAGGTCAACATAACCCCGGCCACCGTGGTCGGCGGCAAGGTGGAACACGATATTCATCCCCTTGACGGCCTCCTCGGCGACGCCTTGCTCGCGGAGATCTCGCTCGAGGAAGGTGATTCGTCGCTTGTTCAAATGGTCGCTGAGATTCTCCCGCCGGCCGCTGCTCAGATCGTCGATGACCGTCACCTTGGCCCCGCGCTCGACCAAAGCGTCGACGAGATGTGACCCGATGAACGAAGCTCCTCCTGTAACCAACACTCTTTGATTGTTCCAGTCCATTGTTGCCTCCTAAATCTCAGGTGAGTTTTCTGACTCCAAGAAGTTCCAGCATGACCTTCCAAACAAACTCGGAACCATAAACCAGGTAGCGCCGCCACAGCCGGCGCGGCTCGGCAACAAGCCGGTAGAGCCACTCGAAACCATGATCCCGGAGGTGCCTCGGCGCTTGGTTGACGCGGCCGCTGAGGAAGTCGAACGCCGCGCCCACGCCCACCAGCACCGGCACGTTCAAATGGGCGCGGAATTCCGCCATCCATCGCTCCTGTTTCGGCGTGCTCAGGCCCACCCAGAGAATGTCGGGCGCGGCTGCCTCGATACGCGCGGCCGAGTCTTTGACTTCTTCTGGGGTTAAGGGGCGGAAGGGCGGGGAATAACCCCCCGCGATCTGAATGCCGTGCCGCTCGTTTAATTTCTCTCCCAGCAGCGCAGCGACTCCGGGCGCCCCCCCATAGAAGAAGTGGCGATACCGGCCTCCGGTCGTGGCGCAGAAGGCCTCCAACAAATCGGGCCCGTAGACGCGCCGAGGCATTCTGAAACCCCGCCATCGGCCGAGCCAGACGAGCGGCATGCCGTCCGCGACGACCAGGTCCGCCTCATTCAAAACCTGCTTGAAGCTGGCGGAATGCTGGGCTTCCACGACCCCATGCATCCCCGTGACGGCGATGTAGCGGGGCGCTTGACGCTCGCGGATCCAGTCCTCCATCTGGGCGATGACCTGGGGGATTTGCACAGCGTTGACGCGAATGCCCAAGACTTGGAAGGACTGCGGTTTCATGGCGATTGGAACCCTCGGTGATTTCTTCAGGGCAGTAGAAGATTTCGGGCCGACTCCCTGGGGTTGCCGCAACGTTGTCCGGAAGGGGAGCGCAAGCTCATGCTTCTGCCGGCCCACTCGCGCCAACTCGTAGGCGGCCAGGTGAGTTTCGGCGCACACCCGCGTGTCGTAGCGCTCGACGGCCTTTGCGCGGGCAACCGCCCCCATCTCGGAACGCGTCGAGGGGCTCTGCAGCAAGTCGAGTATCGCGGCGGCCAGGGCCTTACTGTTGCGGGGCGGAACCACTCGACCTGTGCTTCCCTCATCAACCACTTCCCGGACCGCTCCTACGTCCGTGGCAATGACCGGAAGTCCGCAGGCCATGGCCTCCAGAATGGAGGTTGGCACGCCCTCCGCGCGAGATGTCAGCATAAAAATGTCAAAGGCCGGCAGGAGCGCTGCTACGCGGTTTCCGGGCTCCACGAACTGCAGAACGCCTTTGCTCAGTAGACCCAAGCGGGCGGCCAGCTTTTTCACCTTTTCCTCATAGTAGGACGCCTGCGTGGGCGTGCTCGCACCGAGAAGGCGAAAGAACACGTTTCGAGACCTCTGCTGGGCGTGCGCAGCCGCTTCGACGAAGAATTCATGCCCCTTTTGCCAATTGAAGTTTCCTACGGTCCCTACCAGCAATCCCTCGGGGGGAACGCCGAGTTCCTGACGCGCCAGGGCCCGCCGCGTTTGGTCAGGCCGGAATTCGGACGTATCAACAGGAGGGTAGAAGGGCATCCAGCGATGACCCAACCTGGTGGCGCCGGGATGTGCGCGAGCGATGGCCAGGCCCGTGGTCATCACAACGTCGGACAGATAGACGACCGCCGGCATCAGGACGAGTCGCACGGGAAGCGGTGCAAACGTCGAGAGCAATTGCCAAACCACCGGCACGCGCTCCAGCCGC
>JAIQGH010000049.1 GCA_020072655.1 Terriglobia bacterium
CGCCGTCCACTCCGCCGCCGATTTCTTCAACGGTTCCGACGATCTCGTGTCCGGTGATTGCCGGCGGAACCACGTTCTTCTGTCCGTGAGTGAAAATACGCTTGTCGGTTCCGCAGACCGCGCAGCGAAGCACACGCAGTATAACCTCGCCTGGTCCGGCCGACGGTCGCGGCACCGTTTCGACGCGAACGTCGCGGGGCCCGTAGAAGACCGCCGCCTTCATCATCGGGGACTCACCTTTCATTGTCTGGCTAGGCCTTGCCGACCGTTGCCCGACTACTCCTCAGGGATGGGATCTGCCCTTTGGGCCACGTCTGAGTTGCAGCTTCCCGGCTGTTTGGGCGCCGTTGACGTGCATTCCGGTTTCTGTTTCCGGAATCGGTCACGCAAGGCCAAGGCCTGTTCGCACGCTATTTCGCCTTCGCGCTGGGGAACGATCTCATCTCGTTCCCAGGCCCATTCCAACAGCGTATTCGGCTGGGCAACACATCATACTACATTCAAAGGGTTTGGCGAAGAACGCCGCAATGTTGCTGCAACCAATCCGGCCGCAAAGTCATCAGTGCATCTTAGGTCAGGGCAAGCGAGACAGGGGCGGCGGGGACGGCGGACCGCACCAGAAGCCCGCGGGACGCAAAGGCGGCTAGTTAAGCGAGGGGTTTGCTGACGGTCGCGGTTTCTGCCGCCGGGGTGTTGATACAGCCCAAGGGCCCGGCTCACCGAACAACGCAAACGGGCAGGAAGGAAGAGAGATTCAAATCCCCACCGGCTGTGGGGACTCCTGCCAAAGGGAAGGGAACAGCAATGGCGGAAAAAGTCGTCAAAAGCGATGCCGAGTGGAAGAAGCAGCTAACTCCGCTCCAGTACGAGGTCACACGCGAGAAGGGGACGGAGAGAGCTTTCACTGGCGAATACTGGGACAATCACCTGAACGGGACTTATCTCTGCGTCTGCTGCGGCCACCCCCTGTTCAGTTCCGAAGCCAAATTCGAATCGGGGACCGGCTGGCCGAGCTTCTGGTCGCCGATTGCGGGGGAGAATATCCGTACGGAGACGGATCTCAGCCACGGGATGGTCCGCTCCGAAGTGGTGTGCGGGAAGTGCGACGCCCACCTCGGCCACATCTTCGAGGACGGTCCGAAACCGACCGGGCTTCGCTATTGCCTGAATTCTGCCTCACTGCGTTTCGTCAAAGATGGCCACGCAGGAGGCTAGAGTCTGCGCTTACGGGGCCCTTGCCCAAGCACCTTCGGATGGATCTGGAATTCCAACGGCGGGGCCGTCCCTAACCCCTTTTCCTGCACGTGAGTAGGCAGTGAGATTTATCTTGACAAATTTGTACAGATTTCCTAAAGTCATGGTGTAGAGCAACGCGGGCGCCCTGCGTTGCAAGCTCGAACGACGGGGGCCTTCTGCGGCTCGAAAGGTTCAGGAGGAATGTAATGCCCACTCCCCAGACCGAAATCGAAGTCCTTGCCAACCGGGAGTATAAATACGGGTTCGTTACCGAACTGGAGACTGACACGGTTCCGGCCGGCCTGAATGAGGACATCGTCCGCACAATTTCGGCCAAGAAGCAGGAGCCGGAGTGGCTTTTGGAGTGGCGCCTTAAGTCCTACCGCCACTGGCTGACCATGAAGGAGCCCGCCTGGGGGAACATCCACTATCCGCCAATTGATTATCAGGCAATTACCTACTATTCTGCGCCCAAGAAGGTGAAGCCCGGCGCAAAGGGCCTCGAGGACGTTGATCCAGAGCTCCTGAAGACCTACGAGAAACTCGGCATCCCGTTGAAAGAACGCGAGTTACTGGCTGGCGTGGCGGTCGATGCGGTCTTCGACAGCGTATCGGTGGCCACGACCTTTAAGGAAAAGCTGGGAGAGCTCGGAATCATCTTCTGCTCGTTCTCCGAGGCCGTGCGCGAGCACCCTGACTTGGTCCGCAAGTATCTGGGCTCCGTGGTCCCCTACACGGACAACTTCTTTGCCACGCTCAACTCCGCCGTATTTAGTGATGGCTCGTTCTGCTATGTGCCCAAGGGCGTGCGCTGTCCGATGGAGCTCTCCACCTACTTCCGCATCAACGCCAAGGACACCGGGCAGTTCGAGCGGACGCTGATCGTCGCCGACGAGGGCGCGTACGTCAGCTATCTCGAAGGTTGCACGGCGCCGATGCGCGACAGCAATCAGCTCCATGCGGCGGTCGTGGAACTCGTGGCGCTCGACAATGCCCAGATAAAGTATTCGACGGTTCAGAACTGGTACCCCGGCGACAAGGAAGGGAAAGGCGGGATCTACAACTTTGTCACCAAGCGCGGCAAGTGCCTGGGGGTGAATTCCAAAATCTCCTGGACGCAGGTCGAGACTGGCTCGGCCATCACCTGGAAGTATCCGAGCTGCATCCTGCAAGGCGAGAACTCGATCGGGGAATTTTACTCCGTCGCGCTCACCAACAATTATCAGCAGGCCGACACCGGCACCAAGATGATCCATATCGGGAAGAACACGCGCAGTACGATCGTCTCCAAGGGCATCTCCGCCGGCCACGGACAGAACACTTACCGCGGCGCGGTGAGAATCCTGAAGGGCGCCGAGGGTGCGCGGAATTATTCGAATTGCGATTCGCTGCTAATCGGCGACCAGTGCGGTGCGCATACTTTCCCTTACCTGGAAGTGAAGACGGCCAAGGCTACGGTCGAGCACGAAGCCTCGACCTCCAAGATTGGCGAGGACCAGATTTTCTATTGCCGCCAGCGCGGGCTATCCTCTGAGGACGCCGTTTCCATGATCGTTAACGGCTTCTGCAAGCAGGTCTTCCGCGAGCTGCCCATGGAGTTCGCCGTAGAAGCGCAGAAACTGCTGGGCGTGAGCCTGGAAGGCAGCGTGGGATGATTTGCGATTTTGGATTTGTGATTTTGGATTTCGGATTGGCGGGCAATGCGGGTTTCCACTTTCGAATTTCTATTTTCAAGTTTCGAGTTTCCAGTTTTCGTTTGCTGAGAACTGAAAACTGAGAACTGGCAACTGATAACTATCTTGGGAGTACGAATGCTAAAGATCAAGAACCTGCAAGCACAAGTGGGCGGCAAGGAAATTTTGCGCGGCATCGACCTGGAAGTGAACCTGGGCGAAGTGCACGCCATCATGGGACCGAACGGCTCGGGCAAATCAACGCTCGCGCAAGTGCTCGCCGGCCGCGATGTTTACGCGGTGACGGGCGGCGAAGTTATTTACGACGGTAAGGACCTTCTCGCGATGTCGCCCGAGGACCGCGCCCGCGCGGGCATTTTCATGGCGTTTCAATATCCCGTGGAGATTCCGGGCGTCAGCAACATGTACTTCCTGCGCTCGGCGCTCAACGCCATCCGCAAGAGCCGCGGCCTGGAAGATCTGGACGCCATAGATTTCCTCGCGGTGGCGCGCGAGAAGATGAAGCTCCTCGAGGTGGAGGAGGGCCTGATGGTCCGCCCCGTCAACGAAGGGTTTTCGGGCGGCGAGAAGAAGCGCAACGAGATTTTCCAGATGTCGATTCTGGAGCCCCGCCTGGCGATTCTGGACGAGACGGATTCCGGCCTCGACATCGACGCGCTGAAGATCGTTGCGAACGGCGTGAACGCCCTGCGCAGCCCCGAGCGCGCCATCATCGTGGTGACGCATTACCAGCGGCTGCTCAACTACATTGTGCCGGATTTCGTCCACGTGCTGTCGGGCGGACGCATTGTGAAGTCGGGCGGCAAGGAACTCGCTCTCGAACTCGAGGGCAAGGGCTACGGATGGCTGGAGGATGCCGTGGCCGCGGAACAAACGGCGTAGAGACGCTCCGACGGAGCGTCTGCTGATCCGAGACGGCTCATCGAGCCGTCTCTACGAAGGGCTCATTCATCGATGACCGCAGTCAAAGAACAGCAGGACGTTTACCTTTCCACCTTTCAAGCCCGCGAGAAGACCTTTTCGGGCGCGTCGTGGCTGAGCCAAATCCGTCGCGCGGCGATCGAGCGCTTCGCGGAACTCGGCTTCCCGACGACGCGGCAGGAAGCGTGGCGATTCACCAACGTCGCGCCCATCGCAAAGGTCCCCTTCGAGCTTCCCGAAGCCGCGGACGATGGCGCGGCGGTGGCCATCGGCACAATGCCCATGGCCGACCTCGAATGCGGCCGCCTGGTGTTTGTCAACGGGCACTTCAGTGGCGAGCTCTCTTCTCTGAACGGCCTCGCAAAGGGCATCAAAGTTTGTAGCCTTGCGGAAGCGCTGGCAGCCGGAACGCCTTCCCTGGAGCAGCACCTTGCCCGCCACGCGCCTTACGAGGATCACGCGTTCGTCGCTCTCAATACGGCTTTCATCTACGACGGCGCGTACGTCGAAATCCCCAAAGGGCTGGTGCTGGAAAAACCGGTCTACTTGCTCTTTGTGACCACAACGAATGGCAGGCCGACCGTCACGCATCCTCGCAATCTGGTCATCGCGGGTGCGGAGAGCCAGGCCACGATCATCGAGGGTCACCTGGGGTTAGGTGAGGGAACGTATCTCACCAACGCCGTAAGCGAGGTCGTCGTAGGCGAGAACGCCGTGACCCACTATTGTCGCTTGCAGCAGGAGTCCGAGCAGGCGTACCACTTCGGGGCGCTGCACGTGCGCTTGGCGCGCGACGCCAACGCTACAACTTATTCGCTCGGCCTGGGCGCGGCGTTGGCTCGCCAGGAAGTCGCCGTGGTGCTCGATGGAACGGGCTCCGAATGCCAGCTCAACGGCCTCTATGTGGTAAGCGGCCGCCAGCACGTCGACAACTACACCACGCTCGACCACGCCCGGCCCCACACCGCAAGCCGGGAATTCTACAAAGGCGTGCTGGACGGGAAATCCTCCGGTGTCTTCCACGGGCGCATCATCGTGCGGGCGGGTGCACAGAAAACCGACGCCAAGCAGAGCAACAAGAATCTTCTGCTCTCCGACGACGCGACGATCAACACCAAGCCGCAGCTCGAAATTCATGCCGATGACGTCAAGTGTACGCACGGGGCCACGATCGGCCAGATCGATCCGGAAGCGGTGTTTTACATGCGCTCGCGAGGTGTTGGACAGGATGAAGCGCGGCAGATTCTGACGTATGCTTTCGCCAACGAAATCATCGGCCGGATCAAATATGAGCCTCTCGCCAGCCGGTTGGAGGACGCGCTCTTTGCGCAGCTGGGAGTCGGCCCCCGGAGGGAGGGTCTCTGATGGCTGTTACGTCGGAGGTTGCGAAGCCGCGAGCCGGCATTGCGACCCGCTCCGCATTTGACGTCGCGCGGGTCCGCGAAGACTTCCCCATCCTGAAGGAAAAAGTCCACGGCAAGCCGCTCGTTTACTTCGACAACGCCGCCACCGCGCAGAAGCCCCGCCAGGTTCTCGAAGCCGAGCAAAACTTCTATCTCCGCCTTTGTTCCAACGTTCATCGCGGCGTGCACTGGCTCAGCGAGAGAGCGACCCAGGCATACGAAGACACGCGCGTCAAAGCGCAGCGCTTCCTGAACGCCTCCGAGTCGCGGGAAATCATCTTTGTGCGCGGCGCCACCGAGGCCATCAATCTGGTGGCCGGCACTTACGGCCGGAAAAACGTCCAGGTGGGCGACGAGATCGTCATCTCCGCCATGGAGCACCACTCGAACATCGTGCCCTGGCAGATGCTTTGCGAAGAGAAAGGCGCCCGCTTGCGCGTGGCGCCCATCAACGACCGCGGCGAGCTGATTCTCGAGGAATTTGAAAAGCTTCTCGGCCCACGCACGCGGCTGGTGGCGGTGACGCACGTCTCGAATGTCCTCGGAACCATCAATCCGGTGCAGGAGATCATCGCGATGGCGCACCGGCAGGGCATCCCCGTGCTTCTCGACGGAGCGCAGGGAGCGGTGCACTTGAAAGTGGATGTTCGAGAGCTCGACTGCGACTTCTACACTTTCTCCGGTCACAAGCTTTTTGGCCCGACCGGCATCGGCGTGCTCTACGGCAAGGCGCGGTTGCTCGAAGCCATGCCGCCCTATCACGGCGGCGGCGACATGATCAGCTCGGTCAGCTTCGAGAAGACCCTCTACAACGTCATCCCGTACAAGTTCGAAGCTGGCACGCCCAACATTGCGGGCACGCTCGGCCTGGGCGCGGCCATTGACTATCTCGGCGGCCTCGGCCAAGAAAACCTCCTGCGCTACGAGGAGGAGCTGCTGGCCTACACCACTGAGGCTCTCGCCGGAATTCCGGAACTGCGCATCATCGGCACCGCGAGGCAAAAGGCTCCCGTCATCTCATTCGTTCTGAATGGCCTGCACCCGCACGACGTGGGGACGGTGCTCGATCAGGAAGGCATTGCGGTGCGCACCGGCCACCATTGCGCGCAACCGCTCATGGACCGCTTCGGTGTGCCCGCGACGACGCGCGCCTCGCTGGCGTTCTACAACACGTTGGAAGAGGTCGACAGGCTGATCAAGGGCCTGCACAAGGTCAGGGAGATTCTGGGCTGATGTCGGACCTGCACGCGCTCTATCAGGAAGTCATCCTCGACCACAGCAAGCGGCCGCACAACTTCCGTCCCATGGCGGACCCCAGCCGCACGGCGCAGGGCTACAATCCGCTTTGCGGCGACAAGGTGACGTTGTTCGTCCGGCTCGACGGCGACCGCGTCGCCGATGTCAGCTTTCAGGGCTCCGGCTGCGCCATCTCCACCGCTTCGGCGTCGCTGCTGACCGAGACGGTGAAGGGCAAGACGCTCGCGGAAGTCGAGTCGATCTTCGCGGGATTCCATGACTTGGTGACCGGCAAGGCCCCGCGCGACGGCCAAGGTCCCGCGCTGGGAAAGCTGGCGGTTTTCTCCGGCGTCTCGGAGTTTCCGGTGCGCGTCAAGTGCGCGACGCTCGTCTGGCACACGCTGCGCAACGCGCTCCGGGGCGGGGAAGAAGTCGCCACGACCGAATGAGGAGCCGAGCAGGAGCACTGCGATGAACGCGGTTGAGGCCATTCAATTCCAGGACAAGATTATCAACGAAGTTCTGCGCAACACCTACGACCCGGAGATTCCGGTCAACATCTACGACCTGGGCCTGATCTATGACGTGAAGGTTGACCCGGCGGAGGGTCTGGCGCACGTGAAGATGACCTTGACCGCGCCCGGCTGCCCCGCGGCGATTTCCTTGCCGGGCGAAGTGGAAGACAAAATCCGGCGGCTCAACCATCCGGAGATTAAGGACGTCAAGATCGAGGTGGTTTGGGAGCCGCCTTGGGACCCGAGCAAGATGTCGGAAGCGGCGCGGCTGCAACTGGGGATGTTCTGAGGTAGAGACGGTCCGCTGGGCCGTCTAACAAGCTGACGAAAAGGAGCGTAACGGCGGCTTTACGCCGCCACCGTGGGTTGAAATCATTGGAGGTTTGGCGGGGTAAACCCCCCGCTACCTCGCGCCAGACGACTTTTTCATCAGCCTGCTAAAGGAATGAGACGTTCCACCGGAACGTCTCTACGAGTTATGAAATTCAGTTCTCAGGAAGAATACGGGCTGCGTTGCCTGCTGCGCATCGCGCGCGACGGAGGGCGTGCAGGTCTGACGATTCCTGAAATCAGCAAGGCCGAGGGCATCTCCGGCTATTACGTCGCCAAGCTGTTGCGCGTGCTGCGCCGCGGCGGGCTCCTGAAGAGCTCGCGGGGCAAGATCGGTGGCTACACACTCTCCCGGCCGCCCCGGCAAATCACCGTCGGCGAGGCGCTGGCGGTGCTCGGGGGGCGCCTCTTCGAACGTGATTTCTGCATGGACCACGCGGGCGTGCAAGAGATCTGCACGAGCTCCGTGGATTGCTCGATCCGTTCGCTCTGGCAGGCCGTTCAGCACATGGTGGACCTCGTGCTCAGCAAAACGACGCTCGCCGATCTCGAAGGCAGCGAGCATGAGACCACCACGCTCGTCACGCCGCTCGTGCAGATTTCGGATGGGCCGCTCACCAATTCCCTCCAGGCGCGTGGGCCGGAAAAGGGCGAGTGAACCTCGCCGCCTGCGCCTCCGCGCGACCGACTCTTCAGGAGTTCACGCATGCACACAACTAAAACGCTTCCTCTTCTCTTCGCTGTAATTCTCGTCGGGACTCAACTTAGTCCTGGCCAGGCGAAAAAGACCGGCAACCCCGAAAACGAGCTTCCTCCGAATATCACCCCGCTCACCGGCTTCGGGGAGCGGGCCTCGTGGTCGCCCGACGGCCGGCGCATTGCCTTCATGAGCAAGAGCTTTGGCGACGCGTTTGAAATCGATCTGGCGACGAAGAACATCCGGCTCCTTACCGGCCATTTCCAGCACAGTGGATTTCTGCGCGTGCAGTACCTGCCCAACGGAGACTTCTTCCTCATTGGGGCGCACACCTTCCAGGACATCCATTCGACGCGCGAGCACGATCAGGAAATGTGGGTGATGAAGGCCGACGCGAAGTCGCCGCCCGTCGCCCTCAACCAGAAGATCTCCGAAGGGGTTGCTATCTCCACGAAACGGCCGAAGATCGCCTGGGCCAATACGCAGGGGCAATATCCGGAACTCCTCGCTGCGGGCGAGTCGGTGTTGTACACGGCCGACGTCGAATATCCGGGTGGCGTGCCGACCCTCGTCAACAAGCGGGAGGTCCTGCGCGCCCATGCGCCCGAGTGCACGCTGGAGGCTCAGGACTTCCGCAATGACGATACGGAACTGATTTACACCTGCTACCGGCGTCCCCTCGCCGACGTGATGGGCGTGGACCTGGCGTCGGGCAAAACCACCGTCTATCGCAGCGTTCCCGACGAGTACAGCGAGGTGGAAGGGATTTCGCCGGATGCCGAGTGGACTCTGGTCGAATCGAGCCGCGGCGAGAACGTGCCGGACCGGGAAAAATGGGCGAACATCGACCTCTGGAAGCTACGACTCGTTCCCCAGAGCACGGACTTCGTTCGCATGACCCATTGGTGCGATTACGAAGGTTACAAGGCGTCGAACCCCGTGGTGAGCCCCGACGGGAAGTGGTTCGCTTTCCAGTCGGCGCGCAACAATGAGCCGGCGGGCGTGGGACACGGCATCTTCCTCTTCAAACTCCCATAGGCTCCCGCACGCCGGCCGCAGCCGTCTCGTGGCCGGATCAGGCATAACTGGCCAGTGACGCTGCGTTCTTCTTGCCTCGCTCGGCCGAGGCTTTCTCCAAGTAGCCCGAGGCACGGAAGGCTGCCAGGGGGTCCTCCGACAGACCTTTGGCACGCCTCCAATCGCGAATCACCGGACGCACATCCGTCGCAAAGGCTTCCTTGAGGCACTCCTCGGCGTCCACGAGCTCACACTTCTGCTGGTGGCGAGCCAGGCGCGCGTGGTCAACCAGCGTCGCCTTCGCATACAACTCCTGGGCGGTTGTCGCGGTTTGGATCATCTCCTCGATCTTGCTCTTCAGGTTGTGGCTCTGATCGATCATGTAAGCGATATCCGCGCGGCGACCCGTCTCCCATTCAAAATAGAGAATTTCGTGGAAGATGCGAAAGACCTGGTAGGGATCGATCGAGCCCAGCGTCAAATCATCGTCGGCGTAACGGCGGTCGTTGAAGTGGAAACCTCCCAGCATATCTTCGCTGAGCAGCCAGGTAACAACCTGCTCGATATTCTGCGCCTGATAATGGTGGCCCGTATCCACCAGCACCTTGGCGCGCGGGCCGGCAGCGCGGGCGAGCAGCAAAGCCATCCCCCAATCGGCAATGTCGGTGTGGTAAAAGGCCGGCTCGAAGGGCTTGTACTCCACCAACAGCCGCTGGGTGGGTGAGAGCTTGGCGTGGCTCTCCCGCAAGCCCTCTTCAAACCACTTTTTCCGGTGGCGAATGTTGGCGGTGCCCGGATAGTTCGATCCGTCCGCAAACCAGAGCGAGATATCGCGGCTTCCCGTCTGCTTTCCGATCTCAATGCAATCCAGGATGTGCTGCAACGCTGCTCGGCGGATCTGGGGCTCGGGATTTCCCAAAGACCCGTATTTGTACTCCTGGTCCTGAAAGACGTTGGGGTTGATGGCGCCAATCCCCACGCCATACTTCGCGGCGTAGCCCTTCACTTCGTCGGTGCTCTGGAGACCTTCCGGGAAGTCCCAGAGGACATGCACCGCCACCGTCGGGCAAATGCCCGTACAGCGGTGGACTTCGCCGGCGTCCCGGAACTTTTCCTCCGTGTTCGTGGCGGCGGCCGCTTGAATGAATTTGCCAAAACGCGTCCCGGTATTGGCGAACCCCCAGGACGGTAACTCGATGCGGAAAGCGTCCAAACTCTTCCAAAGCGCCTGCTCGCGTGGGGCCTCCGGCATAGTTCACCTCCCTTTCGCTCGGCAGAGAGTCTAATTGGCCCGCTCGGACTCCGTCAAGGTTGCCCGACGATGTCGAGGCGTTTGAGCGCTTCCTCGTTGATTGTCAGGCCAGGGGCTAGTGCCGTCCCAACTTGTTCGGTCTAACCGCTAAGTTCGGGACCTTTACAGACTGGATGAGATCGTTGGCGTCGGGATTAGGGCGAGACAGTTGGAACGGCACTAGACCTTCTCAAAGCGCGCCTGGAAGAAGCGCAAGTATTTCGGCTCAAAAATCATCTTGAGGCCGCGGGCTCCTGCGCGCTGCTCGAAGACGTGGAGCACGGACTCCGCCACCACGTCCATGTGCGCTTGGGTGTAGACGCGCCGGGGGAGCGCCAAGCGCACCAGCTCAAGTTTCGGGAACCGCTCTTCTCCGGTTTTCGAGTCGCGGCCGGCGCTGACCGCGCCGCGCTCCATCGAGCGCACGCCGGAGTCCACGTAGAGGTCGGCCGCCAGCGCCTGCGCCGGATACTGGCACTGCGGAAGGTGCGCGTAAATCGCCCGCGCGTCGAGGAACACCGCGTGCCCGCCAATTGGCCGCACGATGGGGATCCCCCAGTCAATCATGTGCTGGCCGAGGTACTCGACCTGGCCGACGCGGGCGCGCATGTGGTCGTCGTCCACGCTCTCGACGATGCCGCGCGCCATGGCCTCCATGTCGCGCCCCGCGAGCCCGCCGTAGGTGTGCAGGCCCTCGTAGACCACCACCAGGTTGCGCGCCTCTTCGTACAAGCCCTGATCGTTCGTCGCCAGCCAGCCGCCGATATTGGTGAGCGCATCCTTCTTGGCGCTCATCGTGCACGTGTCGGTGTAGGAGCAATACTCTTTTAGAATCTCGGCGACCTTCTTCGACTTATAACCTTCTTCGCGCTGCTGGATGAAGTAGGCGTTCTCCACGGCGCGCGTCGCATCGAGCACGATGGGGATGTGGTGCTGGGAACAATAATCGCGCAGCGCGCGCAGATTGCCCATGGATTGCGGCTGGCCGCCCGCCATGTTGACGGTGCCCGCGATGCTGACGTAGGGAACCTTTTTCGCGCCGACTTCGTCCACGAGCTTGCGCAGCTTGGTGAAATCGACGTTGCCTTTGAACGGATGCTCCCTCGCCGGGTCGTGGGCCTCGTCAATGATGACGTCCACGAACGTTCCTCCGGCGAGCTCCTGGTGCAAGCGCGTCGTCGTGAAGTACATGTTCCCGGGAATGAAGTCGCCGGGCTTGATCAGGATTTTCGACAGGATGTGCTCCGCGCCGCGGCCCTGATGGGTGGGCACAAGGTACTTGTAGCCGTAATGCTCTGTGACCGCGTCCCAGAGGTGGTAGAAATTCTTGCTGCCCGCGTAAGCCTCGTCACCGAGCATCAGGCCGGACCACTGAATATCACTCATGGCGTTCGTGCCGCTGTCGGTGAGCAGGTCGATGTAGACATCTTCGGAGCGAAGCAAGAACGTGTTGAAGCCCGCCTCGGCAATCGCCCGCTCGCGCTGTTCGCGCGTGGTGAGACGCAGCGGCTCGACCATCTTCACTTTCCAGGGCTCGGCCCAGGAGCGGCGACTAGGTTTAGGATAGGGCATGGTTTCCTCCGCACTGCAAATTGCAGTCTAACAAACATCGTTGGCGGAAGGGCAAGAGTTGGTAGTGGGTTCTTCTATTTGACGGTCACAGCTACGTTGACGCTGTGGGTGAGAGAACCATACGTTCCTGTCAGGGTGAGCGTGTAGGTGCCGGCGGGAGTGCCCGCGGGCGGAGGTGGCGCAGGCGGCACTCCGCCACCTCCGCCGCAGGCCGACCAGAGTAAGACAGTGAGGGTCGCCACAGCCACGCCCGCGCGTGCCCAGCGCAAACGCCTGCGCGCGCCGCTCGCAGCCGAGAAGGCAAACAAGAGGGCTGCGAGGACCAGCCAGTACGGAGGCAACTTGCGGTGAGGCCGCATGCTCCCGGGGCGCGAGCCCTCTTCCGGTGCGGCCGCGCCGCCCGCCGCGGTTTCGAACGTCACGGTGGCTTGAGCGGCGTTCGTCCCATCGAGGATCAGCGACGAGGGCAAGACCGCGCAGCTTGCCGCTCGGGGCGCGCCAGAGCAGGCGAGCGCAACGGTCTTGGCGAAGCCGCCCGCGGGAACGACTGTCAAAGTATAGGAACCGGATTTCCCCGCTGCGATTTCCGCCTTGTCGGGCGAGGCCGAGACGGAAAAGTCCTGGCCGATTCCAGAGAGCGAAACCGCTTGAACGTCGTGCGGAAAGCTGTTGGTCACGGTGAGCGCTCCGCTGCGCGTTCCGGCGGTCGTGGGGGCGAACGTGATGTGGATGGTGCAACTGGCTCCGGCGGGCAGGCCGCTCTCGCAGTTGTTGGCTTCCGCAAAATCCCCGCTCGTCGCGATGCCGCTCAGGGAGAGGGGCGCGTTCCCGGAATTGGCCAGCGTGACGGCGCGCGGAGCGCTCGTAGCGCCCACCACCATTCCCTCGAAGACGATGGCGCTCGCCGAAAGGTCCATTGCCGGGCCGATGCCGTTTCCCGCAAGCTCGACGGCGTGAGGAGCGCCGTCCGCGTCACTCGGAATGGTTAGTTCGCCGGTGCGAGCGCCTGGGACGGCGGGAGCAAACGTCACCTCAAGCGCGCAGTCGCTGCCCGGTGCGAGGGTAGTGCCGCATTCGTTCGCAACAGTAAAGTCGCCGCTGATGCTCGGCTTGCCGAGCGCCACCAGCGCCTCACCAACATTCTTTAGGGTGATTGTTTGGGGAGCACTGGTGGTTCCAATGCCCTGGTCGGCGAAGGCGAGCTTTGCCGCAGAGAGGCGCAGAACCGGCGGCGGCTCGATGCTGACCTTGGTGACGAACCCATCGTAAGAGCCGCCGCCGTACGCGGGCTGGACGGTCGCCGAGGCGACAGGAAAATCCGTGGAGAACGTTTCGCCCCCGAGATAGGCGTTCCCGCGCGCGTCCACGGCGACGGCGCGTGCCTCTTCGTTTCCGCTCCCGCCCAGGTAGGTGGATGCCCAGCCTGGCGAGGAAAGCATCGAAGAAGCCGCCGCTCGCGCCTTGGACTGGCTTGGCGAGCGGGAAGCCGCTGCCGTAGGTGTAGCCCGCCACGTAAGCACGGCCCGCGGAGTCCACGGCCACGTCCAAGCCGGC
Organism: Terriglobia bacterium; assembly: GCA_020072655.1. Classification (GTDB taxonomy): domain Bacteria; phylum Acidobacteriota; class Terriglobia; order UBA7540; family UBA7540; genus JAIQGB01. Next base: position 13,467 of record JAIQGH010000049.1, read on the forward strand.
CTCGGCGCCTGCGCCGCCCAGGTAGGTGGAATAAACGGCCGATGCCCCATCCGGGCTCAGCTTGGTGAGGAAAGCATCAGTGGACCTGCCGCCGCCGCTTGCTTGGAGGGCGCCCGAGCCCACAGGGTAATCCACGGAGGTTGTCTGGCCGGTGACGTAGGCGCTCGCGCAAGAATCCACGGCGATTCCGTAGCCGTAGTCGCCCCCGCTCCCCCCCAGGTACGTTGAGTAGACCATCGATCCTTCCTGGCCCAACTTGACAACGTAAGCATCGAAGCACGGCGACGTGCTGACCGAAGCGCCGCAGGTGCCGCCGGCACTGTTGGGCTGGAGAGCCTGCAGGGTAGGGAAGTCCTGTGAATTTGTGTAGCCGGTCGCATAAGCGTTACCCGCCGCGTCCGCGGCGATGCGCGTCCCGAAATCGTCTCCGCTGCCGCCGAGATAGGTCGAGTAGGTGAAGGCCGTGCCTTGCGGGTCGAGCTTGGCGACAAACCCGTCGTAGGTTCCCCCGCCGAATCGGGTCAGGATGGCGTTACGCAGCGGGAAATCGCTGGACGCCGTGAAGCCGCTGACCATCGCGTCCCCATCCGCATCCACGGCAATCCCTTGCCCGTAGTCGTCGGCACTGCCTCCCAGGTAGGTGGAGTACACGATCGAGGCCCCCGTCGCATCGAGCTTGGCCGCGAAAGCGTCGAAGCAACGGGCGGCGCCGCACGTCCCTCCGCCCGCCGTGGCTTGAATCGTGTTCACGACAGGGAAATCGGGTGAGTTCGTGTAACCCGTGATGTAGGCCGCGCCGGAGTCGTCCACAGCAATCGCGGCACCGTAGTCCTCGCCGCTTCCGCCCAAATACGTGGCATAGACGAGCCTTATCCCCGAGGGATCGATTTTGGCGACGAAGGCGTCAAAGCAAGCGTAGGTGTCCAACCCGCTGCCGCATGTTCCTCCCCCCAGCGCGGATTGCGCGCCACTGCGCACCGGGAAGTCTGGCGAGTTCGTGTAACCCGTCACATAAACGCTGCCGACGCTATCCACGGCAACGCCCGTCACGGCGTCAAATCCCGACCCGCCGAGATAGGTCGAGTAATTCAGCGCGGGGGCGATGACCAGAGGCAGGTTGTCTCCCGCCGTCGCGGCGAGGCGGAATGCGGCCAGGGCGGCGACCGCGAGAACAACTGCAAACGCCACCCGGCGCTTGCCCGGTCTCCGGCAAGCGCGTGCCTGTCCAGTGCGTTTCCCCGCCGCGTCCATCTAGCCTAGTTTTCGGCGGGAAACAGGAAGGGCATGAGGGGAAATGCGGCAACGAGCGCTGGTTCCCCTCCTTTGTAGGGAGGGGATTAAGGGGTGGTTGTGACTGCTCAGCCCTTGCCGACTTTCGTGCCCAAGGCGAGCGCCCCGGGGCCGGAAAGTGCCAGCGCCAGGCTTGCCGCGAGCAAGGTCATCGGGAATTCGACCCCGGGGGTGAAGAAGCCGCGCTTGAGGTGGACGAGCAGCACCGCCACTACCATAACGCAGGCGCTCAGTGCCGCCGCCCAACGCGTGAAGATTCCGAAAATCAGGGCCAAGCCGCCCACGAATTCCACGAGCATCAAAACGATCGCCGCCACGAGGGGCAGAGGAAATCCCAGGTGGGCCAGAAATCCCGCGACCCCTCGGAAGCCCGTCACGAAAATCTTCTGACCGCCGTGCATCACGAACACCGCCCCCACCGCCAGCCGCAAAAGCAACAAACCCCAGGCTGAGGTTCCACTGCTGCTCATTTCCGATGCTCCTTTGTCCGGGAGAGTCGAGGCAGAACGGCTCGCGGCCGCCTGCCCACGAGATGGATTGAAAAAGCGCCCGTCTCTTCAGCGGGCGTCGGGCAGATCGAGCAGGATCAGTTCGGAATCCTGCTTCGCTTCCAGCTGCAGTTGCTTTTCGTCGTCCAGGCGCGCTTGGTCGCCCCGCGCGAGCGCCGTCCCGTTCAGGCCGATACCACCTTCGATGACGAAGAGATATCCCTTTCGTCTCGCTCGGCTCTGGTGCGCCGCCCGCTCGCCCGCCTTGAGCGACGAGACAAAGACCAAGGCATCCTGGTCGATGTGCAGCGTACTCGTGAGATCCCCGTCGGAGATCACCGGCAGCAGTTTTCCGCCGCGTTCGTCGCGGGAAAAGCCGCGCTGCTCCCAGCGCGGCGGGAGCCGGCGGGTGCGGGGGAGAATCCAGAGCTGCAGCAGGTGCAGGGGCTCCTCCTTCGAGTGGTTGTATTCCGCGTGCATGACGCCTTTCCCGGCCGACATCACCTGCACCTCGCCCGCGCGGATGACGCCCTTGTTCCCCATGTTGTCCTGATGCTCGAGCGTCCCCGAAAGCACGTAGGTGATAATCTCCATGTCGCGATGACCGTGCATGGGAAAACCCTGTCCCGGCTGGATCACATCCTCGTTGAAGACGCGCAGCGCCCCCCAGTTGACATTGTCGGGGTCGTAATACGTATCGAAACTGAAATGCCAGTACGTATCCAACCAGCCGAAGTTCTGGTGGTGCCGCTCGTTTGATTTGATTACTTTAATCATGCTTGCTCCCTGAAGCCCTTGGGGCGAGTGCGCAGCTTGCTCCGGCCACTCGCCCCTTGTCCTGACTGCTGAAGGATGCTTTTCCCCCCGTATTCGATGCCTGAAGGGATGCTGGCGTTGCGTATGCTTTCCAGACTTCTGCTGTTTAGCAAGGCGAGGATGCCCCGTCCAGCGGCGGCCCGGTCAAGAGAGGATTTGTGTGGCCGGCACAGGCCTGGAGTGGAGCCCCACCTGGCAAGCCTCTGCCGCTACACCCCACACGCTAACGACAGATTCCGGCTCATGCCTTGGCCAAGTGGAAGATAGGCTCGACGCCGGCCGCGCGCGCCAGCAACGTCTTCTCCTCCTCGGGCTGGAGCGGCTGAAGCTTCTGCGCCACATCCATGGCCAGGCGGAAGTACTTCTCATCGCCGGGCGGCACGGCGGCGGTGATGCGTTGAGAGAGCGTCCAGCGCAGCGCGAGCGTGGCTTCCTCAGGCAATGCCGCCGGCTCGTACCAGCATTTGGGATTCGGCCGGTCGCTTTCCTTCATACCTTTCGGCCACACGGTTTTGGCCATGGCCTTGAGCGCCAGGATTCCCATCTTCTTCTGGCGCGCTCGTTCAAGCACCTGCGGCCCGAAATTGGCCTGCGAGAACAACACGAAGTTCGTGGGAAACAGGATGGTATCGAAAGCATAGCGATCGAGCATCGCCAGCGCGTTCTCGACGGAGTGCGCCGAGAAGCCCATAAAACGGATCATGCCCGCCTGCCGCGCGGCCTGGAAGGTCTCCATGGCCCCATCCGGTCCGAAAATCTTCTCCACGTCCTCCTGCGTCGTCACGGCGTGAAACTGGTAGAGATCCAGGTGGTCCGTCCGCAGGAGCCGCAGAGATTCCTCGAGCTCTTGCCCCGCGCCGCTCTTGTCGCGTTTCGTCGTCTTGCAGGCCAGGAACACTTTCTGGCGATAGGGTTCGAGCGCCGGGCCCAGCCGCTCCTGCGCGTTACCGTAAGTCGGTGCGACGTCGAAATAATTGATGCCGCGGTCGTAAGCCTCGGCGACAATCTCGCTGGCGAACCGCGGTTCGACATCCTTGACCACCATCCCGCCCAGCCCGATGATGGAGAGCTCGACGCCCGTCTTGCCCAGGCGGCGCTTGGGGATTGAGCCGGAGGGGGCAGTTCGCCCGGCAGCCTTTGCCAGCGGCTGAAGAACTTTCTGCGACGCCGCCAAGCCCGCAGCGACGGTCCCTTTCTTGAGGAAGTCTCGGCGATCCATGCTGATGCCTCCTTACGTGGCGGACGCAGGTCCGCGCAGAATTTGGTTCTCCCTGAGTTTTCACATTCTCACACCATGTCCCGTCCCACGTCAACGGTGGCCCGGACCTGGACTGGGAAGGTAAGTGGCGCAGGTCAGGAGCCCGACCGGTCGCGCCGAGAAACTATCCAGGCAAATCCGCATCCAACCAAGGGGGCTATTTCGTGGGGCCGCTGCTCCTTGGTCGTCGGCAGCGGCTATGTTATACTCACGCATGGGGTGAGGAGCTCAGAGGAGATGAAGCAAACACGCCGCTTAGTGTGGTTCATTTTTTCCACGGTGTTGCTGTGCGCGTTGCTGGGGGGTGTGTACGGCCAGCGCGTCGAGGCGACCACCAGTTCCGACGATTCGGACGTTCAGAATGGGCTCAATCGATTTACCAAGGTGTACGACCTGATCGAGCAGAATTACGCCGACCCGGTTGATCCGGACAAAGCCATCTTTGGGCCGCCCAACAGCAGCCTGGGCGCCATTCCGGGGATGCTTCGCACCTTGGACCCCCACTCCAACTTCTTTGATCCCAAGGCCTTCTCGCAGCTCCGCGAGGACCAGGAGGGCAAGTACTACGGTGTGGGAATGCAGATTACCGCTCGCCCCGGCAGGATGGGCAAGCTGGTGACCATCGTTCTGCTGCCCATGCCCGGCTCGCCGGCCTTTCGCGCGGGCCTCCGGCCCGGAGACGTGATCACCCACGTGGACGGGAAACCCACCGAAGACCTGAATACCCAGCAGGTTGCCGAAATGCTGAAGGGGCCGAAGGGGACAGTCGTGCACGTGACGATCTCGCGCGAGGGGTCCGAGGAGCCGCTGCAATTCACCATTACCCGTGATGAGATCGCGCGCCACAGCGTCGACGCCGCCTTCATGCTGAGGCCCGGCATCGCCTACATCCACATCATCAACTTCAATGAGAACACCAACGATGAGCTTTCCGAGGCCTTGCGCAAGCTCAATGAGCAGAGCCTCCAGGGGCTGGTCCTCGACTTTCGCGGCAATCCCGGGGGACTCCTCCAGGAAGCTGTGGAGGTCACCGATCATTTCGTCGAGAAAAACCAGCTCATCGTCTATCACTATGGCCGGCATTCCCGAGAGAAGAAGTACTATGCGAGCAAAGGGGCGGACAGCAACGAATACCCTATCGTCGTCCTAATCAACCGCATGACGGCGAGCGCGGCGGAGATCGTCACGGGAGCGCTGCAGGACCACGACCGGGCCCTGGTGATGGGCGAGCCCAGCTTCGGGAAGGGACTCGTCCAGACCGTGTACCCCCTGAGCGAGAAGTCAGGCCTCGCCTTGACCACCGCTCGCTATTACACGCCCAGCGGAAGGCTGATCCAACGCGACTACTCCGATGTCTCGCTTTATGACTATTACTACCACCCGCAATCCAACCCCAGCGCGCATAACGAAGTCCGTTTGACGGATGGAGGGCGCGAGGTGTATGGCGGCGGCGGCATCGAACCGGACATCCGTGTGCCGGAACCGAAAATGACCCCCGTCCAGGACAAGCTCAGCCAGCGTGGGGTCTTCTTCAATTTCGGCAAGTACTATCTGGCGACCCACACCACGATCCCGCGCGATTTCCAGGTCACGGACCAAGTCCTCGAGGAGTTCAAGCATTTCCTCGGGAACGAGAAGATCCAGATCACCGACCAGGAGCTCGCAGACAACCTCGATTTCATCAAGAATCGAATCCGCTTGCAGTTGGTTACGGTGATCTACGGAGAGGCGGAGGCCGGCCGCATCAGTGTGGAAAATGATTACCTGGTCCAGAAGGCTCTGGAAGAGCTTCCGCAGGCCCGGGAGCTGCTGGCCAAGGCCAAGAAATACATGGCGAGCAAGAACGTGAGATAATCGGCGCCCGCGTTGGGTGCTGTTCAGGAGCCCGCCGGAGCCTGCCCGCTAATCGCCGCGCAGCCGCGCCAGTAGGAACCTCACCAGCGAAATCCCGCCCGTAATCGGCAAAAGCAGAACCTGCTTGAGGAGGGAAGTGCGCGCGCGCGTTCGGTCCCGGTCGCGCGCAGCGGCGTTCTGGGCGCTGAAGACCAGCATGGCGGAATACTTGGCAAAATCTACGCCGCACTGCTCGCACTGGCCGCCGTGGCTCTGCACGTGCTTGCAGGCCGGACACGTGTACCGCAGCGGAGTATGGCAGCGCGTGCAGAACTGCGCCGTCGGTGGGTTATCCTGCTTGCACTTAGGGCATTGCATAAGTCTGTTGCGACGCTGTAATCGCCAGGCAGCGAGGAATTGGTGGACGCGAAGGGATTCGAACCCTCGACCTCAGCGTTGCGAACGCCGCGCTCTCCCAACTGAGCTACGCGCCCGGCTCTCGATGACTCTGAATATAACACGACTCGCTGGAGCCCACAATTGAGGCCGCATCCCGCATGCCAGCAAGGGTGCTTCACTCGCGACGCCTATTGGCCAAGCGCAGAATCAGAGCTACGACCACACCCGCCGGAATGCTGAGAAGCAGAAACCAGCGGGCGGCGGGAATCGCCACCAAAATGATGACCATGATCCCGAGACCGATGATCGCCCCGAAGATCCCCTTGGTTGGTATCTTTTCGATTCCCAAGGTAGCCCCCGATCGGTGCGCGTCTGCCAACACCGAACGAAGTGCGGTGCCGGCCTGAGGCCCGGCGCTACGCGTCGAGCAGGCCCTCGGCGAGTGTCAAGGCCTCCTCGAGCCGCTCCTCGTCCAGTCCTCCCCCCTGGGCGAAGTCGCGCGCGCCCCCGCCTTTCCCTCCCACCTTCATCACGGTTTGCTTGAGGATACTTCCCATGTCGGCCGCCCCGCCGGGCGTCTGCGCGAAGAACAGCGCCGCGGGTTCCCCTTTCACCCCGATCAGGGCCACCGTCGTCGGCTGACGGGTGAGGGCATGGGCGAGCATCTTGGCCTCGTCGTAATCTTCCGCTGCGAACACGCGGCTGAGGATCCGCCGTCCACCCCGCTCGATGGATGCGGACCATATCTCGCGCGCCTCGTATTCGGCGAGCCGCTTGACCAGTTTCTCGCGCGCGCGGAGGGCCGCACGCAGTTCTTCGCTCTGTTTGGTGATGAGCGCCGGCACGTTATCGAGCGCGCCGGAAAACAGCCGGGCGGCTTCGGTCAAGGTCAGGCAGTCGCGACGAGCGGTCTTGAGGGCCCGGCGCCCACACACGAATTCCACGCGTGTGAGACCTTTGAGCCGCTCGAACCGGCGCACCAGAATGAGGCCCACGGCGCCCGTGCGGCTGACGTGGGTTCCCCCGCACGCCGAGCGGTCGAAGTCGCGCACCTCGACTATGCGAATCTCCCCTTCACGCTCCGTCGGCTTCCGCAGGCCCAGCCGGGCAGCCTCCTCGGCCGACGCAAAGGATATTTGCACTTCGCGGTCTTCGTAGATAATTCCGTTCGCCAGATCCTCGGCTTCATCCATCTGGCGTCGCGAGAGGCGGTCCGAATCCAGATCGATCGTCGAAGCTTCCGCCCCGAGGTGGAAAGAAACCGTCTTGTATTCGCCTGCCTGCTCGAAGGCCGCCGAAAGCAGGTGCTGGCCCGTGTGTTGTTGCATGTGGTCGAGGCGCCGTTCCCAGTCGATGCGTCCTGTGACATTCGGAGCGTCCAAGCGGCTCTCCACGATGTGAGCAATCGCGTCACCCTCGTCAATCACATCGACTACCGGAAGCCCGGAAAGCGTGCCGCGATCCGCCGGCTGCCCGCCCGAGTCGGGATAGAAGGCGGTGCGGTCGAGCACCACGCGCCAACCCCGGGGACCGGGCTCAGAGACGACCACGCGCGCCTCGAATTCCCGAAGGTAGCAGTCCTGGTAATAAAGCCGCTCGGTTCTGTTCATGTCTTTCCTGATGCAAAGGCAGTCTAACCGAGGGCCGAAGGAAGGGTCAACCAAGCAGGGGCTGCTCCTGCCCCTATGCTAGAATTCTCGTCTATGCCGATCCGCCTAGTGGCCGTGGATTTGGATGGCACGCTTCTGAACAGTCGTGCGGAAATTTCCCCCGCCAACCAACGAGCGCTCGCCGCCGCCGTCGAGCAGGGCATTCGCGTGGCGGTTGTTACGGGCAGGAGATTCCATTCCGCGGAGAAATTTGTCCGCCAAATCGCTTGCCCGGTCACTTTGATTTCCTCCAACGGCGCGCGCATTACGCTCCCCACGGGCGAAGCGATCCATCGCCATTTCCTGCCCCGGGCGGTGGCGCGGAAGGTGCTGGAAACGAGCCGCGCGTTTCGGTCGTATGTGGCCGTGCTGTTCGATATCCCGGGCCGTGGGCAGATTGTGATGCAGCAGGGCGCGGTCCGCGAGGGCCCGCTCGGGTGGTATCTCTCCCAAAACGCGGATTGGTTGGTGCAAACGGAAGATCTCGAATCGGCGGTCGCGACGGATCCGATACAGGTGCTCTTCGGAGGCCCGCCCGCCATTGTCGAGCCCATCGAGCCGCTGCTGCGCGCTTCGCCGGTGGCTTCGGATGTGCACTTCAGTTGGACGAAGTATCTCACGCGGAACGTTTCGCTCCTCGATGTAATGAGCCGCGGGTGCTCAAAAGGAGCGGCACTCGGCATCTGGGCCCAGCACTGCGGAATCGACCCCAGCGAGGTGATGGCGATCGGCGACAACCACAACGATCTTGAGATGCTGCGCTTTGCAGGCCGCGCCGTTTTGATGGGCAATAGCTCGCCGGGTCTCGCGGGCGAAGGCTTCGCCGTGACGCTCTCCAACGACGAGGATGGCGTCGCCCGGGCGATTGAGTCCTACGCCCTGCGCCCTAGCGGCGGGCTGTAGCGGCGGGTGGAACTTGTCCGACCAAGTCAGGAGCCCGGCACTCGCGGTCTCAACAATTTGCCGCCCTCCCCGCCAGGCCGGGACAGGTTCCGGACGGCACTGCTTATCACCCAGACTCTTCAGGGTTGCTTGATGACTTCGGCGCCCTGCGGCGGAGTAAAACGAAAAAGCGCCGGGTCGAGAGCGACGTTCCGCTCGATGCGGTTGAAGTCGAATTCCATCCGGCTGCGGTCGGCGTACGAGACGACCAGCCGCCGGATATCCAGGTTGGGCGTCACTTCCATCAAAACCTCACGGTAGGTCTCTTCGCCGTGCTTGGGGACGGCCCGGAGCACGCGGTCTCCCGGGGCAACTTCGAGCGCGCCATCGGCGAACTCGATCCTCGCGAAAACCTTGCGCAGGTCCAAACGCGAGAGCAGCAGCCGGAATGGCACCCTCAAATCTTCGCTGGATTTCACCGACGAACGTGTCACCTGGTTTTCCGAGGGGATATAGAGGTACACCTCTTTGCCCGTGGCCAGGAAAAGTTTGGGCGCGGGCTCACGGTAATCCCAACGCATCAGGCCGCCGCGCGCAAAGTTGACGGTTCCCGATTCGACCCGCGTCCTCGCTCCCCACGTGTAGGTTTGGGTGAATTCGGCGCGCAGCGTTCGCACATCGTGGTAGCTGGATTCGAGCGCCTGCACATAGTCCTCGAGGTCGGACGGCGCCCCGGCCGCACCCGCAGCGGCGAGCGCCGCGAAGGTCAACGCCGCCAGGACCGAGATTCCGAGCGCTGCGGACCGAGCGAACTTCGCCACGTTTCGTTCAGTGTCTGAGCGGATCTGCACAACGCCCCTTTGACTTGATCTCTCCGACCGCGGCCTTCGCTTCCGTGTTCGAAGGATCCGTCGTCAAGCCGGCCTGGTATTCCCGCAAGGCCTCCTGGCATCGGCCTGCTTCCAGATGCAGCTTGCCGAGTTGAAACCTCGCCACGCTATCGAAGGGGTTGACTGCGGCGGCGCTCTCAAACGCGCGCTGCGCGCGGGCGCGATCACCCCAGCGCTGGTAGATAGCGCCCAGCCCGTCGTAGGCGGTCCAGTTGGGCTCGCTCTGCGCGGACTTCTGGAATTGCTCCTCCGCCTCGCGAAGTCGCCCCGCGGCGGAATAGAGCTCGCCCAGCTTGTTCCGCGCCTCCGCCCGCAGCGGCGAGAGAGCCACCGCAGCGCGAAGCTGCAGTTCGGCATTTTCCGATTGGCCCATCTCCGTGTAAGCCACCCCCAGGTTGAGATGCGGGTCGGTGTAGTTGGGTTTGAGGCGCATCGCCCGCTGGAAGTACTCAACGGCCTCCGGATACCGTTTCTGCTTCGAGCACAGCAGCCCCAGGTTGTTCAGGATGATGGCATTGCGTGGCGCCAGTCGCAGCGCCGTTAGCCATTCGCGCTCCGCGGCCTCACTGTTCCCCCGCCGCCAGTACGTGACCCCCAGATTATTGTGGATGTGATAGGACTCCGGCGAGGCGGCAAGGGTCTTGGTATAGAGGGTGACATCGTCGCTCCAATCGCGACTGCGGGTGATGACCCGCAGCGCGTACAGAATTCCCACGAGGGCGAGGGTTCCCGCCAACACGCGGCGCCACAGGATTCTTCTGTTTCCGGCCGTTCGCCACAGGCGCACCCACGCCGCAGCAAAAATCCAGCAGAACCCCACGGAGGGCAGATAAAGGTAGCGCTCCGTAAACACGTTGGCAGCCATCCAGCGCGGGTTCAGCACCGGCGCGAGGGTTACGAGCATCCAGAAAATGGCAAACGACGCCGGGCGCGCGCAGCGCCACAGGTAAACAAAGAGTGCCGCCAAGACGGCCAAGGCTGCCAGCCCGGCAAGAACCCGAGGCTCCAAGACGCTGGTGCTCCGCTTGAAGACGTAGAATGCGCAGAGTTCGACCGGCCAAAGCAGTTTCGCGCAATACTGCCCTACCAGCGCCACGGCCGCAAACATTGCCTCCTTCCAGGTGAGATCGGAAATCTGCAGAACCGGCGCGAGCGCTCCGAAGAACCGAATCCGGAAGAGCAGATAGGCCCCGGCCAGCAGCCAAAGGAGGTAGTAGCGTCCGGCCTTCTGCGGCCAGGATGTCGCTGCGCGGTCGTCGCGATAGCCATGCTCGTAAAGCATCGCGAGCACCGGCAGGGTGAGCGCCTGCTCCTTCGACATCAAGGCGAGGGCGAAGCTGCCCGCCATTGCCAACATGACGAGGGGTGAGCGGCGGCCCTCGGGTCGCGCCACGCGCAGGAAACACCAGAAGGTGAGGAGATAGAAGAACGTGAGTTCCAGATCGGTGACTGCGGCCACCCAGGCGACCGACTCGGTGTGGGCGGGATGAAGCGCGAAGAGGGCCGTGGCTACAAAGGCTGTCGCCCGGTCATGGAACACCTCCACAGTGAGCAGAAAGACGAGGAGCACCACCGCGACGTGCAGCAGGAGGCTCATGAGGTGGAAGGCGTAAGCCAGCGGCCCGAAAACCTGATAACAAAGCAGGTACCCGAACAGCATCATGGGCCGGTAATAGTTCGTGACGCCCTGCGCGCCGATGTACGACCAGACCGTGGTGGTGAAGATTTCGCCCAGATGGCGGAAGTTTCGGAGGTAGGGATTGTTGAGAACTTGCGTGTTGTCGTCGTAAGTGAAACCGTTCCTGAGGATGTTGACGTAAGGCAACAGCGCCAGAAGGGCCAGAATGAGGAGAATATCGCGATCTGACCACCGCCGACGCACGGCCCCGAACTGCGGTGGACCTACTTCCTCAGGCGTCGCGGCAATTTCGCCATCGGGAACATTCATGGGCGGTCATTGGCCTTCCCGGAGGTCCCGGTTGGCCGCGCGGCCAGGCCCCAGCGATCGAGCGTCCCCGCCCAGCCCCGAGGCAGTGTCAAGGAAACCGGAATCTCGCCCCAGCGCTTGAACAGCCAATTCGCCAGCAGGTAACAGAGCGGCGCCAGCGCCAGGCCCGCGACCACGTCAATGAGGTAATGGTAGCGCAGATACACGGTCGAGACCCACAAACTCAGAATCAGCGGAGCGAGGATCCAGAACAGCCGTCGGGAGTTCCGATAGGCATAGAGCCAGACGACAAAGGAGATTCCCGCATGCAGGCTGGGGAAGACATCCCGCTTGATGCGCGCAAAATCCAGGAAGTCGATCTGCCGGGTGACCACCTCGAGCGGCTGGCTCAAAGGGACGGTGAACTGGTTCCGCAAAGTATATATCGGGCCGATGGCGGGAACCAGCAAGTAGCCCAGCAGGCCGAAGAACGTGATCACCAGCACGCCGGCCATCATTTCTCGGAAGCGTTCCCTCGATCTCCGCAGATAGATGAAGCAGGCCACGATCGGGATGTTCAGGACGTGGAAGCCATACGCCAATTCCATCCAGGAGGTGAGCGGTGGGCTGACGATGCGCTGGAGCGCGAGGCACGCTTGGAAGCCGAACAGTCGCTGATCCAAGGCCATCAATTCTGCGTCGCGGTCGTGCGTGATGAGCAGATGGGTCGCGTCTCCCCACAGGGAATAGTACATCATCAGGATGACGAGGAACGGGAACCAGTCGCGGATGATCTCCCAGTAGGGGTGAACGAACTCCCGAATCCCGGGCTCCTCGCCGCTCGCCGGGCGGCGGCCCTCCGCCACGAAATAATGGACAATCTCCTTGGCGAGCAACAGCGCGACGGAGGGAATGATGATCAAAACGTCGGCGGGGCTGATTTCGACGCTGCGTAAGCCCTGGACGAGCAAGCGGATGGAAAGCGTCAGGACAAAGAAGGTGAGCGCGACGAGGTCTTCCAACCGCAAGCGAAATCCCAGCCGGCCGTCATTGAGCATAGAGGGCCTTCAAGTCTTGAAAGCGCCGGCGGGCCTCGGGCGAGAACGAGAACCTCGAGGTTTCATCGAGCACCGCCTGCGCTCCCGCTCGATCTCCGCGAAGATAATGCGCGTGGGCCAGGCCTGCGACCGCCACTTCCAGCGTCGGAATCGTTTGCAGGACTTCCAGGAAACTCCGCTCGGCCTCGGCAAACTTCTTCTGAGCCAGATAAGTGTACCCCTGCAGCACGTAAGGAGCGGCGTAGGCTCGGTTCTCACGGATCATATTCTCGGTCAGGGGAATGACCTGGTCGTACTGCGCCAGAAAATAGTAGGCGGCGGCGCAGGTGTAGGCATCTTCCTCCTCGAGCTTTCCGCCGCCCAGAGCGAACAGGGTGGGCCGGTCGGCCAGGAGCGAAGCGTATTGCCTTCGGGCGAACTTGGCGTTCCAGAGGGTGTGCCAGTAGCGCCGCTCGCCCGGCCGGAGCTCGACGGCCCGTCGCGCGTTCTCGTAGGCTTTGGGGAGTTGGGAGTTTGCGAGATTCCGCTGGCTGGCCCGCGCATAATTCTCGGCGGCGATATCCGTCCCCACATTCTGCGCGCCAAGAATCACCAGAGCGAGGATCGCCGCGTAGAGTGCGCCCTTGATGTAGGGCAGCCGATCCGGAGTCCCGGAAGCGCCGGAGTCGCGCAGCCCCCGGACCGCCTTTGCCGTCATGAGCCCCAAGATGACCAGCGCCAAGGTTTTGGTCGCTGTCCAGAATATGAATCGGGCAAGGTCTATTCCCATCTGCATCTCGACGACGATTCTCTATTGCAGCAGGTGGAGGTCGATCTGGCTCCCCGGTCCCAGCGTCGCAAGCCCGTTGGGACCAATCTGGTACGGCACACCGGAGGGGTCACGCGGCAGAGCGCGCAGCATCCCCGCCGCGATCAACTCGCGGAAATCCCGCGCGGGATGGCCTGTCCTCTGCTGATACTGCCGGAGCAGGGCATCCAGCGAAGCGATCTCCTCTTGCGCCTGCAGGGCCAGTAGGTGGCTGACAGCGCTCCGGCGGATCTGGTCATTGCCGGCCTGCCGGTAGATCTCCGACCAGAGGAGTTGCGACGCCCGCAGGCCACCGCCCTCAGCGGCCACCGACGCGGCCAGCGCCTTCATCCAGACTTGCGCGCCGGGCCGCTCACTGCCAACTTGAAAGGCGCGCGCCGCGCTCGCGTAGTCCTTCAAATCCCAGTAGTAGATGAAACCCAGGTCTTGCCAGAAACGCCAGTAATCAGGGTTGGCAACGATCCCACGTCGCAGGAGTTGCAGCGCCTCTTCGGGCCGCCCCGCGCCGGCGGGCGCCTTCTCCGCGAGGAAAATCGCGCCGAAACGGTAGGCGATGACGAGCTTGGGGTCGAGTTCCGTGGTGATTTCGAGCAGCGGCCCGAGCAAGTCGAAGCGCGTAGCGTGCGCTAGGCGCTTGCGCCCGAAGTACTGCACGACTCGGGTCCAGTAGATGTCCGCGAGCAGCCCCTGGTAGCCCAGGCTCAGGGTCTGGAAGGCCCTCCCAGAAGGCAAATACAGGAGTTCGCCGACGTTTCCACGCCTCGCCATTTCCTTGTTGATCGCCCTTTCGAGAGGGACGAGGACGACCAACGAGAGGACCACTATCGTGCCGCAAATCCGACGCAGCCCTCCGATCCTCGAACCTTTCACCCCGGCCGACGTCATTTGAATTCCTTCTCCTCGAAGATCAGAATCGCCGCGCCGAGCAGGATGCTGACATATAAGAGCGCGTAAAGCGAATTCGCGGCCAGAAGGTATGCCGGAACACGCTCGCCATGCGCGACCTGGCTGATCACGCTGAAGTTGCTGAAATTGGGCAGCAGGTAATAGATGCCGGAGGTCAGGCCCTGGACCAGGGTGCTGCCGGTCTCCTGCCCGAACCAACGGATATCGCCCAAGAAATTCCCGATCACATAAAGGCTGAAAGTGAACACCGCGGAGAGGACCGGGGTCGAGAGGCATGAGAACAGCAGTGCCAGCCCGACCACAATCGCCAGTTCGAGGAGAATGAAGTAAACCGCCTCGAGGGCACCGAGGTCGGAGGCTTCCAGGGTCCGCTTCTGGTAGAACAGCGCGCCGTAGAAGCCCAGCGTCATGATGCCGGTGTTGATGACGAGCGTCAGCAGAAGTCCTAGGTACTTTCCCAGAATGAATTCGGCGCGCCGCACGGGCTTGGAAAGAATGTTGAAGATCGTCCGCCTCTCGATCTCCTTCCAGACGAGCCCGATGCCGATGAAGATCGCGATCAGCAGCCCGAAAACCGAGATCGAGGTCAATCCCAGGTTCACCAGGATGATCTCGCCGATTCCCACGGAAATGCTGCCAAAGAGGATGGCGGCGGCAATAAGCAGCAGGGCGAAGGCTACGAGGTTGTAGAGCACGCGCTCGCGCACGGATTCCTTGAAGGTGTGGAAGGCGATGCTGGCCACGCGCCCCGTCAACGCTCTCCCTCCTTATCAACCCGAGCCACGCCTTGCTCTGCAGGCGGCTTCTCTGGCCCCATTCTCACTTGCTCCAGGAAGTAGTCTTCCAGCGATATTTTCACGGGACTAACCGAGACGACTTTGCCTCCCCGGCGCAGAATCGCTTCGAGGACCGGCGCAACATCTGCCTCCTCGGGAATCTCGATGCGCACCCGGTCGCCGGTCTTGACCGCTGGGCGTGTAAGTTTGCGGACCTCCTCCAACAACCCGGCGGGAGGATTTTCCAAAACCACTTCGGTCGCCGAAACGCCCAAGCTGAGGATTTCGCGCAACTCCCCGCACCCCTGCAGTTTCCCACGATTTAAGATCGCGACCCGGTCGCACAACACCTCGGCGTCGGAAAGGATGTGAGTCGAGAAAAAAACCGTCTTGCCCTCGGCCTTGAGTTGCAGGATCAGGTCGCGAACCTCTCGGCGACCCAAGGGGTCGAGCCCCGACATCGGCTCGTCCAGGAAAATCAGTTCTGGATCGTTCACCAGGGCCTGAGCAATGCCCAGCCGTTGCACCATGCCTTTGGAAAATTTGCGGAGGGGAAGATCTGCGGAAGCTTCCAGGCCAAGCCGGACGAGGAGTTGGTCCACGCGGCGGCGCCGCTCGGCGCAGGGGAGCCGAAACAGCTCGCCCGCGTAGTTCAAGAACTCGCGCGCCGTCAGATGATCGTAGAAATAGGGATTCTCAGGCAAGTAGCCGAGCCGCGCGTGCATCGCCACATCGTCCAGCTCCCTGCCGAGCACCCGGGCCGTCCCCGCGCTTGGAAAAATCAAACGCAAGAGCAGCTTCAGGGTGGTGCTCTTCCCCGCGCCGTTGGGGCCGAGCAAGCCAAACACTTCGCCGGTGTTGACGCGTAGGTTGACGCCGTCCAACGCGCGGAGCGGCCGCTTCCGGATAAATCCGGCCGAATAATCTTTCGTTAGATCAAGGGTCTCAATCGCCGGCATTGACCGACCACGTTGAGCTTAGCGGGCGTGCGACCCAAAGCACCAGAGAGCCGACGACATTTCTCGTCGGGCGCCCGCCCACTCCATAAATATAGCTCAGCAAGTCACAGAGCAGGAAGGCCCGGCTCAAGCCCTCCACGACCTGGGAGGCTGCAAAAGATAAGGGGAGCTTTGCAGCTCCCCCCTGGATTCCCGATGGATTGGGCTTGAACCGAAAGCTAGCCGGCGATCGGGGAGTCAGTCTCCGTGGCCTGCGCCGAGGAGTTCTGACGGATTACGCCCGAATGGTCGGTGAAATAGTAGTTGGTTCCCGTAGTCCCGGGCGTTACCGGGCTGGCGTAGAGCATGTACGTGTCGATACGCCCGTTGACGACCGAACCGGGCGCGTAGGAGAACGAATAACCGCTCTTCACCCCTGCGCCCAGCACGCTGTCAATCAGGCCCGCGAGCGAGGCGGTGGGTGTATCGGTGGCCGACGCGGTCGGCCCCAGGTTCGCCAGCGTGGAACTGTAGCCGACGTTGTAGGTTGAAGCGTAGGTAATTTCAGCCGTGTTGATCGTACGGAGCGACCCCACAGCCGACGCCTGGTTGGCGGCAATCCGCGAACGTAGCAAGTTCGGGATAGCAATCGCCGCAATGATCAGAATGATCGCTACGACGATAAGCAGCTCAATCAATGAAAAGCCGCGCGAGTCCTTTCTCATTCGTTCCTCCTTAAGTTGCATCCATTCTGAGGTTGCAAGAATGGCTGACTGTCATAGCAGCAACTCACCTGCCACTTGGCCACTGGGCATTGGGCCGTGGCTCGCCGCTAACAGACTCAGAATAGGCACCATAGATTAGCCGCATCGACGCACAGGCCTGGCCTTCGATGCGTTTTCTTGTTTCTTGCCTGAATTTGTCGAAGCTCAATGACAAAAAATGTCAATCGCGACACCCCGTTTTCCACATTCTCACCGGCGCCGCTGTGGTTGCGAATCTTCTTTGCCCCTACGGGAGACCCTCTTCCTGCTGCAGACGTTGTTCGATCTCCGCAACCTGCTGATGTGCAGCCTGTTCCGTGGGATATCTGGCGAGTTCGGTCCTGAATTCGGCGAGAGCGTTCTTCAGGTCACCACGGCTCCTGAGGACAATACCTAAGGCGAAGTGATAGCCGTAAGCATCCGGTCGGATTTGAATCGCCTGTCGTATCGCCGCCTCCGTTTCCGCGGCCTTGTTCATCCTGAATCTTGTCAGTCCCAAGTAGAGATAGGATTCTGACCTGCCAGCGTCAATCTGAATGGCCCGGGTGAAGTAGTACTCCGCATCGCTCAGCCGTCCCAGCCTGTAATAGGTGTAGCCGAGGTTGTGGGCAGCAATCCAGAAGTTCGGATAGTTCCTCGATAGTTCCTGGAAGATTGCCAGGGCGGCATCGTACCTGCCTTGGTCGCACAACCATCTGGCAAGGTTGTTTTTGGCGATTTTATTATTGGGGGCAACACGGGCGCTGTGCTCGTAGAAGGTTTCATCGCCGGCGTACCAAGCGCTCTGGTACACCGTGTCGAAACCCATCACGAGCGCCAGCACGACGACCGGCGCCGTCCGCGCCACAGGCAGTCCTAGCAGCTTGGCTCGACCCGCAGGGACACAGCGCCAAGCCAGCGCGACGAGCATCGCAAATCCCACAGAGGGCAGGTAAAGATATCGATCATGTGCAAAGTCACCCTCCACAAACGCTCGGATCTCGAGCAAGGGAAGCAGCGGCACCATCAACCAGGCCGAAGCAAACGCGACTTGCCGAGATCGCCTTCCTGCCCAGATGAGCCCGAGTGCCACGGCAAGAACGGTTAGGGCAGGGAGCACGAAGTTGCCCCAGCCAGGATGCATCGTCGGAGCGAAATCGTAAGAAGGACTCAGCCCGACCGGCCAGATTAGGTGCCTAATCCAAAACCATCCCAGGGACGGCCAGGTGCAAACGACGGTAAGAAGCGGCAGTGGGGTTATGACGGGACTGAACCCCTTCAGCGCCATCGTCCGCGCCAGTAGGTAAAAGGGAAGGAGAGCCAGAAATGGCGCTGCGGACCATAAGGCGTAGCGGAATCGCCGCACCTGAATTTGCCAAGAAGAGGATCCCTCGCCCTCCTCCCCAAAAATCCACTCGTGTGCAAAGACCAACGCGGGCAACACCATTGCGGTTTCTTTTTCGAGCAAGGCCAGAGCAAAAAGGAGCAGGGAAAGGCCCAGCCAACTCCGCGTGGCAGCTTGGCGTTCTCGGGAGTGGAGATAGCAGAGGAAAGAAGAGAGGAAGAGAACGCCCAGCAGCGGCTCCGTCACACCCGAGACCCACGCCACCGCCTCGACGTGGACGGGATGTAGGCCAAACACTAAGGCCGCCACGAGCGCCGCCGAGCGATCCCGGAGGATCCGCGCAGCCAGAAGGTAAACGAGCAGCGTCACCGCCAAGTGGGTGAGGACGGTTGTCAGATGCCACCACCAGGGGCGCGCGTCGAACAGCATATCGTTGACCCGTAGCCAAAGGAGGAAAAGCGGACGGTAGTAGTTCCCGGTTTGGTGGGGATCGATGTGCGCCCAGACGTGCGCCGTGAAGTATTGGCGGACGTATGCCCAGGAGTGAACCGCGGGGTTCTCCACTATCTGGCCACGGTCGTCGTGCACGAACTGGAAATTAAGGCTTGCTATATAAGCAGCAAAAGTAAGCGTCAAAACCAGTGTCAGCAACATCCAGACAGGCAAGCCAGCAGGGGGCTTGGGGGAGACTTTCGCGGTGAGTTGCGCGGGGAGATTTTCGCTGCCCTTTTCCAAGAAAAGCCTCAGGGGGTCGCCGTTTCGGACGGAGGCGCGCGACTATCGCGCGGCGCCCGATGACCGCCGGCGTACTCGGCGAAAAGCTTAGATGCCGTACTTCTTGGCGTAATGGCGGAAGGAACGATACGACATGCGCAGCAGCTCCGCGGCCCGCGTTCGCACCCCTCCCGCCTCACGCAGGGCAGCCGCGAGGTATTGCTTCTCGGTCTGAGAGATCAGCTTTTCAAAATCCACGCCTTCCTCGGGGATGCGCACGGCTTTCTCGCCCAGAGCGCTCATTCCCGTGACGGACTCGGGCAGGTTTTCCACGCGGATCAGCCCGTCGCGATCACCGCTGACCGCCACGGCGCGCTCGATGGCGTTCTCCAGTTCGCGCACATTGCCCGGCCAAGCGTAGTGTCGGAGCGCCGATAAAGCCTCGGCGTCGAAGTCGCGCAGGGGCTTTCCTATCTGCAGGGAATACTTTCGCAGGAAGTGGCGTGCCAGGGGTTCGATGTCCTCGCGGCGTTCGCGCAAGGGAGGAACGTGAATCGGAATCACGCTG
>JAIQGH010000050.1 GCA_020072655.1 Terriglobia bacterium
CGGCGTGCTCGCCTCTTCCTCCAGCGAAATTCTCGCCACTCCTTGCTATGACCCAGGTGGTAGACGATCAGGGCCAGGATGACCACGCTCACCAGGAGCCAGAGCCATCGCCGCCGGGTAGCCTTCTTCGTCGAGGAACTTGACACGCTTCTCCGCTCGGAAACCTATCCGAAGGTTCCGGCGGTGTCAAGCAAACACGCTGATTGGCGAGTTGGGATTCGCAACTCGGTGGCCGGGCGGCAACGGCCGGACTCCGCCTTCGACGGAGTAATGATGGGCCGGCCCAGGGTTTGTTCCACGTTCCTTACGGACGAGTCTACTGCGTTGACTTACCGGTACACGCGGCGTGTGCTGGCGGCATCCATAACTAACCTCTCTCCTACGGTGAGGCCAGCACCGCATGGTCGGCCAGACCGTGTCTCGTTACCGCATCCGGGAAAAGCTCGGTGGCGGGGGCATGGGTGTAGTCTATAAGGCCGAGGACACCCGGCTCGGCCGCAGTGGAAGCAAGCCAGCTTCTTCCGCCGTTACGCACAGTGAGGCGCGGCAAGCCGCGCCGTTCAGTCTGCTGCCTTTGGCGCTTCGGCCGCAAAGCTCGCCAAGGCTTCTTCTTCCGTGGTGTAGACGTCAAAGGCCTGAAGGAGTCGATGAGTGGAAAGGATATTGCGCACTAGCCGCGGGACGTTGAACAGCTTGACCCGTCCGCCTCCCTTGGCCGCGAGGATGACCGATTCCACCAGTGCGCCGATGCCGGTGCTGTCGATGCGGGTCACTTCTCCCAGACCGAGGAGGATGCTGGTCTGCCGGCTCGCCAGGAGCTGTTTGATCCTCTGCCGGAACGACTCGCACTCTTCACCCGATACAACCCTGCCGTTCAACTCGAGTATCGTCACGCCCGCTTTCTCATGACTGGCTATACTGAGATCCATACGCCCCACCTCAGGGGGCATCTTAGGCACTGAGCCTAAACAAGTCAACGAGTGGATGGGGCTAGCTAAACAGACGGAAAAACTGCTACACCTGCACCATTGTTCTGCAAAAGTGGCGGTGAGTTTACCTCGCCGCGTGATGGCGTAAAGCCGCCGCTACCGACGACTCCACGGCGTTGACTTCCTGATACACGCGGCGTATGCTGGCGGCAATTTAGGGTCGCCTGCATTCTGCGGCGGGGCAATCATCTCATGGTCGGCCAGACTGTTTCCCACTACCGTATCCTGGAGAAGCTCGGCGGTGGGGGCATGGGCGTGGTCTACAAGGCCGAGGACACGGCGCTTGGCCGCTGCGTGGCCCTCAAATTCCTCCCCGAAGAACTCGCCCAGGACCGCAGGTTCCTGGAGCGCTTCCAGCGCGAAGCCCGCGCCGCCTCAGCGCTCAATCATCCCAACATCTGTACGATTCACGAAATTGCGGAACACAAAGGGCGACCCTTCATCGTCATGGAATGCCTGGAGGGCCAGACGCTGAAGTACCGGCTCTCTGTAGCGGCGGGTTTATCCCGCCAAGCGGGAAGTGGCGGCGTAAAGCCGCCGCTACTCGACGAAATCCTCGACCTGGGGATTCAAATCGCCGACGCGCTGGAGGCCGCGCACGCGAAAGGCATCATTCATCGCGACATCAAGCCGGCGAACGTCTTCGTCACCACCCGGGGCCAAGCGAAGATTCTGGACTTCGGTCTGGCGAAGCTGACGGGACTCGGGACTCGGGGTTCGGGGCTCGGGAAGGAAGCTGAGATTACTGCGCCCGTGGCCACGCCCGAGGAATCGCTCACCAGCACCGGCATGGCGGTGGGCACGGTCGAGTACATGTCGCCCGAGCAGGTGCGGGTCGAGGAACTGGACGCGCGCACGGACCTGTTCAGCTTTGGCTTGGTGCTCTACGAAATGGCCACGGGGCGCCGCGCCTTTGCGGGCGACTCGCCCGGCGTCGTCTTTGACGCCATTCTTAACCGCGCGCCCATCCCGCCGCAGCGCCTCAATCCCGAACTGCCCGACGAACTGGAAAAGATCATCGACAAGAGTTTGCAGAAAGACCGCGCGCTGCGCTACCAGACGGCGGCCGACCTGAAGGCCGACCTGACGCGCCTGAAACGCGAAACGGAGTCTGCCCGGGCCGTAGCGGCAGTCGGCGCCCGCCCCGACCTTGTCGGGGACCGCCGTGCAGGGGTAGGGGCGATTCAGGAATCGCCCCTACGAAAGCCTTTGCCGCTTGCGGCGCGTATCCTTGCTGGAAGCCTACGCGTATGGGTGGCGGCCCTGGCTGCTGCTGTCGTCATCTTAGGTGCGGTTCTCGGCTTCTTCTTAACACGCCCCCTGCCGACGCCAAAGGCCTTAGGCTATTCACAAATCACGAGTGATGGTCGGCCGAAGAATGCCGTCGTTACCGATGGGTCGCGGCTATATTTCCAGGAGGCGGCAGCTGGCTACTGGGTCCTCGCCCAGGTATCCGCCACAGGTGGCGAGATCGTCTCAATCACTACGCCCTTTCAGAACACACACCTGGCTGATATCTCTCCGAACAGGTCCGAGCTTCTCCTTGCGGGCTTCCTTGGTACAGAGCCAGAAGCGCAACTGTGGATCATGCCCGTGCTGGGGGGATCTCCACGCCGCGTGGGGGACTTGACAGGTCACGACGGAACTTGGTCTCCGGACGGCGCGAAGATCGTCTATGCCAACGGCTACGATCTATACCTGGCCAAGTCCGACGGAACCGACTCGCGAAGACTCACCGCCCTGCCCGGCATTCCCTCGCGACCTCGATGGTCGCCGGATGGGAGGGTTCTGCGTCTCACTCTGGACGACCGGAAAACCGGCTCTCACTCCTTGTGGGAAATTGGGGCCGACGGAACCAATCTCCGTCCCCTGCTGCCCGGCTGGAACAATCCGCCCGCCGAATGCTGCGGAAACTGGACTCCAGACGGGAAATACTTCGTTTTCCAGTCCACACGTAATGGGGCGGCGAACGTGTGGGCGATTCGTGAAAAGGCCAGCCCGTTCCATGGGGCCGGGCATAGCCCGGTGCAGGTGACCGTGGGGCAAATGGCCAGCTCCTTTCCTGTCCCCAGCAAAGATGGCACGAAGCTCTTTGTCCTTGGATCCCTGGCCCGGGCGGAATTGGCACGCTACGACGCGAAATCTCATGCGTGGATGCCTTATCTCTCGGGAATTTCGGCGGAGGGGTTAGACTTTTCCAGGGACCGGCAGTGGGTTACCTATGTGGCTTACCCAGAGAGCACTGTGTGGCGAAGCAGATTGGATGGGAGCCAGCGGCTTCAGCTCACATTTCCTCCGCTGCGTGTTGCCGTGCCTCGCTGGTCCCCGGACGGGAAACAGATCGCGTTCATGGGGCAGGCGCCGGGCAAGCCGTGGCAGATTTACATCATCTCAGCGGATGGGGGCGAGCCCCAGCAGCCAGTGCCGAGCGAGCGCGACGAACACGACCCAAATTGGTCGCCAGACGGACATTCGCTAGTGTTCGGTTTCTTCCCCTTCCCAGAAGCCAAAACACCAGGCATCCGTGTTCTTGACCTGCGGACGCGTCAGGTTTCACTTCTGCCCGGGTCCGAGGGGTTCTGGTCTCCTCGCTGGTCGCCGGACGGGCGCTATATTGTTGCCCTGACGCCTGATGCCCAAGAACTGGTCTTGTTCGACTTCAAAAACCGGCAATGGTCGGAACTGACCAAGCTCAACGGAGGCTATCTAAGTTGGTCACAGGATGGGAGGTTCATCTACATTAATACTCTCGATCCGATTGAGCCTGCATTCTGCCGCGTGCGAATCAGCGATGGGAAAATAGAGCCGGTGGTAAGCTTGAAGGGTCTGCGGCGAGCCTGGGGCACTTGGGGTGAGTGGGCCGGTCTTGCCCCGGACGATTCCCCTCTGGTCACGCGCGATGTCGGCACACAAGATATTTACGCGCTGGACTGGGAGGCGCCGTAGGCAAAGCTGCGCTCCGACCCGCGCTTCCAGGACCTCCTGCGCCGCATGAATTTCCCGCCATAAGAACAGTGGATAGTGAACAGCCGAAGGTGCCCGGTTGGCAGCGGTGGGCCCCGAGCAGCAGGACGCCGCTTCGACTTTCGACCAGGGTCCCGTCCGTGTGGCAAACAGATCGCTTCGCCC
This sequence comes from Terriglobia bacterium, assembly GCA_020072655.1. GTDB lineage: Bacteria > Acidobacteriota > Terriglobia > UBA7540 > UBA7540 > JAIQGB01. The sequence continues at coordinate 4,119 of JAIQGH010000050.1, forward strand.
TTCCCGTGGGCGCCATCTGAGGTGCCACGAGCCTTCGGTGTCTTAGCCGAATTCCCTTCTGCTACAATGCGCGCCACGCGACGAGGAGCACGTCGCGAAGAGATAAAGATATCGCCCGAATCCTGCACCTTGGCGAACGAGGCCCGGTGGACCACGATACGGAACTCGTGAGACGCTGCTTGGCCGTCAGAAATGCCATAGAGGAAATTCTGGGCGAGTTCTCATGACGACCCATCCGCCACTTCTCCCCGAATCACCGCGCGAGACGCCGCCGGCCTCGAGCCTGGCCTCGCCGCGCGGGAACCTTCTGGGGACCAGCCTCGCCCTGGCGATCTACTTCGCGCTCGCCAAGCTCATACTCCACCTCCTCACCAACGGACGCTACGGCTACGCTCGCGATGAGCTTTATTTCCTGGCCTGCGGTGAGCACCTCGATTGGGGCTATGTTGATTTCGCGCCGATGGTGGCGCTGATCGCCAAGGCGAGCCGCGCGCTGCTTGGCGATTCCCTCCATGCCATCCGATTTTTGCCGGCGGTGGCAGGCGCCGCGAAGGTTTTGCTCACCGGGCTGATCGCGCGCGAGTTGGGCGGAAGGCGCTTCGCCGTGGCGCTCGCTTGCCTGAGCGCCCTGCTCGCGCCGGTTTATCTCGCCATCGACACCCCGCTGACCATGAACCCCTTCGAGCCGCTCTGTTGGATGGGTTGTGCCTACGCCGTGCTTCTTGCGGTCAACCGTGAAGATCCGAAGTTCCTGCTCTGGGTCGGCCTGTGTTCCGGCCTCGGGCTGGAGAACAAGCACTCGATGGTCTTCTTCGGCTTCGCGCTCGTCGTGGGACTCTTGCTTTCTCCCCAGCGCCGCTTCTTCCGTAACAAATGGATCTGGATCGCCGGCGCCCTGGCGCTGGCGCTTTTCCTCCCGAATCTGATCTGGGAGGTCCGCCATCACTGGCCGACCATCGAGGCCCTGAGCAACGTCAAACAAACGCACAAGAACCTCGACCGCCCCCCGCTACAGTTTATAGCGCAGCAGATCTTGATGATGCACCCTGCCATCATCCTGGTGTGGGGCGCGGGCCTGTGGTTCTTCTTCCGGCCCGACGGCAAGCGCTATCGCGTGCTCGGCTGGACGTTTGTGGTGCTGTTCGCCCTCATGATGGCGATCCAGGGCAAGGGTTATTACCTTGCGCCCGCTTATCCGATGCTGCTGGCCGCGGGCGGCGTCCTGTGGGAAAGGCTCCTGGGGGATGGGCCGCGGCTGGCCTGGATCAAGTTCGCCTTGCCCGCGCTGCTCGTGTTGACTGCGCTGCCGGCTTTGCCTTTCGTATTACCCGTGCTTCCCGTCGAGACGTTGCTGCGCTATCAGACCGCGCTCGGCGTTCGCCCGCCTTTGACCGAGGTCGCCCATACCGGCCCCCTGCCGGAAAACCTGGGCGACATGTTTGGCTGGCCGGAGATGTTAGCCACGGTCGCCGAGGTTTACCATCGTCTGCCCCCGGCGCAGCGTGCCAAGACCGCCATCCTTGCCGGCAATTACGGCCAGGCGGCCGCGGTCGATTTCTTTGGGCCGCGCTACGGCCTGCCCAAAGCCATCAGCGCGCATCAGTCCTATTACCTCTGGGGACCGCGAGATTACACGGGCGAGAGCATGATCTTGTTACAGTGGAATCGCGCGGATGCGGAGAGAATCTGCACGAGCGTCGAAGACGGGCCACGGCTCGATCCTCCTTATGCCATGGCCGAAGAACATTTTACGGTGTTGGTCTGCCGCGGAACGAAGCGGCCGCTGCAGGAGCTTTGGCCCAGCTTGAAGCTCTGGAATTGAGCTCGACCCTTGGCCGGATCAAAGCCACGCGCGCGGTTCCACGGACCCCGGTGATGCGCTGCGAGGGCACCAAGAAGCCGCCGCCCGAGATTGCCAGAGAATTGAACGTTGATGCCGTAACCGAGGGGTCGGTGCTGCGCGCCCCATCTGACGCGGCGCACGCCTGATGTCTTGGCCGGATTCCGTTCTGTTACAATGCGCGCCAAGCCACGCGGAGCAGGTCGCGCCCGCATGGACATTTTGTCCGACTCCTGTGGCCGGGCGAATGAGGTCCAGTGGACCACGAAACGGAACTCGTGAGACGCTGCCTGGCCGCCGACGCGGCGGCGTGGGAGGCCTTGCTCCAAACCCACACGCGCAAGATCTATAATCTTTGCTATCGGTTCACGGGACGCCCCGCAGAAGCTGAAGACCTCACGCAAGAGGTCTTCATCAAAGTTTTCCAGACCTTGCGGACTTTTGACCCAGCGCAGGCCGCGTTTGGTGTGTGGCTCAATCGCGTGGCGCGCAACCATTTGGTTGACCATTACCGCCGGACGAAGAGGGATCGTGCCACCTCCTCGCTCGACGACGCGCTCCCTGCCATCGAGGAGAAGTCTAGCCCCGTCGCCGACGCCACCGCCCAGGTCGAATCCCGCGAGCGGCGCGAGCTGTTGCAGCGGGCGCTCGAAAGGCTTTCCCCCGACCTGCGCGAGGCGGTCGTCCTGCGCGACCTGCAAGATCTGGACTACGACGAGATTGCCCAGGTGTTAGCGGTTCCCGTGGGCACGGTCAAATCGCGAATCAACCGCGGAAGGTTGGAACTGGCGAGGGTCCTGAAACGTATGGAACAAATGAAGGGTCCCGCAAAGGCGGGAGGCCAGACATGACGCACTTGGAAGTGGAAAATTCGGCGAGCGATTACCTGGAGGGCCAACTCGACGCGGCCCGTCGGGCGCAGGTGGACTCTCACCTGGGAGAGTGCGCCCCCTGCCGCGAACTGATGGACGACCTGCGCCGGGTGGTGGAGCTTTGCCGTTCCGCCGAAGCGTTGGAGCCCGCCCCGTGGCTGATCCCCAAGATTCTCCGGGCAACAATCGGCGAGAGGAAGCCGACGCTCGGCGAGCGGCTGGCGGCCTTCCTGCGCCCCTCAGGCCAGCCGCGGCTAGCCTACGCTGTAGCCATGGCGATCTTTTCGTTTTCGATTATCTTCAACGCGGCGGGCGTGGACCTGCGCAAGCTGACGCTGGCGGACCTGAATCCCCGCACCTGGTTCTACGAGGCGAACCGCACCGGCCACCTGCTTTACGCCCGAGCCGAAAAGTTCTACTACGACCTCCGCGTGGTTTACGAGATCGAATCGCGCTTCCGCGAGATGCGTTCCCAGCCTAGCAAGCAGCAAGAAGCCCCCAAGCCTGAAGCCCCCGCGGGCGGCTCGACGGACCGCGCCGTTCCCGGCGGCACGCTGCTGGCCTCCGTGGGAGGCGTAGTGGCGGCAGCGGCGAGCTCCCTGGGAGCCGCTTCCAAGACGGCCGGTAAACGAAGGAGTCCATGCCCATGAAATGCGCCAACCATCCTGAAGTTGATTCGGTAGCCTTCTGCGCCTACTGCGGCCGAGCGCTGTGCGCGGAATGCAAGAAAGAAGTGCGCGGGACCGTCTATTGTGAAAGCTGCCTGGCGTCGCGGCTCCAGACGCCGATGCTGACGCCGTTCGCCGGCCCCGGGATTGGTCACAGCCCCGGCCTCGCTTTAGCGCTGGGTTTCATCCCAGGCGTGGGAGCTATTTACAACGGGCAGGTGATCAAAGCCCTTGTCCAGGTTCTAGTCTTCGGATCGCTGATCGCCATCAGCAACCGTACGCCGGGCGTGGGACCGATCTTCGGGTTCGGCGCCTTCGCTTTCTACTTCTATATGGTGATCGACTCCCACCAGACGGCGAAGGCCAAAGCACTCGGCCAGCCGACCCCCGAATGGTTCGGCATGGGCGACGCCAAGATGAACGCCCCGGTTGGCGCGGCGCTGCTCATCGGCTTGGGCGCGCTCTTCCTGCTCCAGAACATGGGCATCCCGGTATTCCATCAACTGGGCAGATTCTGGCCAGTGGTTCTGATTCTGGTAGGGCTGGCCATTCTGCATCGGCGACTGGGTGGAGGCGGCACGACCGGCCCGCAGCCGCCTGGCCCGATGCCCCCAGCGCCGCCCAAAGAAGGCCCGAGCAATTTCCCGGGCCCGTTGGGCCTGTGAGTGTCCAGAAATCCGCAAGAGAAGGGAGATCGAAAATGGGCCTGTTTTTTCATCCTCTGTTTATCCCGGTGGCAGCGTTTGCGATGGTCGTCTTGATTGTGGCCATCAAATCGTTCGGGAAGATGCGTGAGAAGGAGCTCGAAGCCCATCGCGAATTGCGCGCCCGGGAGTTGGAGCACGAGCGCAAGATGAAAGAGTTGGAGATCGGGAAGGCGAGGCTCGAACTAGAGAAAACCCGGCAAGTCAAGGCGGCCTGACTAGCCGGAGGATGAGGAGCAAAATCATGGATGTAGCCTTTTTCCACAATCCCTTTCTGGTTCCCCTGGGTGCTTTCGCGATGGTCGTCTTGATCGTGGCCATCGTGCACCTTGCCAAGACGCGCGAGAAAGAACTTCAGGCTCACCAGGAACTCCGTCTTCGCGAAATGGAACACGAACGGAAGATGAAAGAGTTGGAGATCGAGAAAGCCAAGATCGAGCTGCAGAAAGCGCAGGCAGGTAAGAGCGGCTGAGGAAGGATGGACTCCTGACCGAGGGGCCGCGGGATGCTGATGAAGGAGGAACTGTGGGCTTAGTTGCGTTCTTGCCATTCCTGATCCCCATTGCGGGCATGTTGATGGTGATTGGGATCGTGGGCATCGTCTTCTGGTACAAGGCGCGCGAAAGAGAGCTGCAGTTTCACCAGGACCTGCGGCTCAAGGAAATGGAGCATCAGCGCCGGATGAAGGAACTGGAATTGGAAGTGGAAAAGGTCAAGGCCCGCTCGGCCTGAGCCCGGCCCGACCGAAGTGAGCAAGGAGCTGCAGGCATGGATTCGCCGTTCGTCATTCCGCTCGCGATCTTCGCCCTGGTGGTTATCCTCGTGGCCCTCGTGAAGGTGGCGAAGGTCCGCGACCAGGAGATGGAAGTCCAGCGACGACTCCACCTCGAAGAACTGGAGCACCGGCGCAAGATGCAGGCGTTGCAGGTCGAATTGGAGCGAGTGAAGGCGAAAAGCTAAATGCGCGGGTCCGAAGCGCGCGACCCCGCGCGGATGACGCTCAAAGGGGTAACAGCTATGGATTCCACGATGCCGCCCGCGACGCACCGAAGACGTAGCGTGGCTTGGCCCCTCATCCTGATCGCGCTGGGGGTGATCTTCTTGCTCGACCAACTCGTGCCGGGTTGGGGTATCGGCAAAACTTGGCCGGTCATCCTGATTATCGTCGGCGTCGTGAAACTGCTCGAAGCGGGCCAGCCACCCCGGCCGCCGGAGGGACCGCGGGTCTAGAGGGCAGAAGGCAGTACGCAGAAAGCAGAACGCACAAAGCAGAAGGCAGAAAGCAGAGGGCAGAACGCAGAAGACGGAAGGTTAAAGGGTAAAGGTTGAAGGATGAAGTACGGAAGGCAAAGTACTAGGGACGACGCACCAAGGGAGAGAGGTTGTTAGCTGTGAACTCTCGACATCCGACTTTTGACTCTCGACACCCGACTGCCGACTCCCGACTCTCGACTCCCGACTCTCGACTGTTGACCGTTGACCGTCAACCGAGGTGTTTCCCATGAGCGTCTATAGTTACCGTCGCGGATCAATCTTCTGGGCGTTGACGCTCATCGCCATCGGCGGAATCTTTCTCTATCACAATTTCAATCCCACAGTCCGCCCCTGGCACATCATCGCCAAGTATTGGCCGCTGATCATCATCTTCTGGGGCGTCTCGAAACTCATTGATTACCTGCAGGCGCGCGCGCATCCGGACACCACGCCGTTTCCCCTATTCTCGGTGGGCGAAGCCATTCTGCTTTTCCTGGTTCTTTGCTTCGGCACCATGGTCAGCAATGTGGTTCTGCGTCCCTGGCAGGAGTGGCCCGCCGCCTTCGGGATTGATCTCGGCGACGAAGACATCGCCAAGCTTTTCCTGAATCCTTACACCTACACCGAGACCTTGACCCAGCCCGCCAAGCCCGAAGCCCACCTCATCATTGAGGACCAGCGCGGCGACGTGGAAATCCACGCCGGCGACCAGCCCGTCATCGAGGCCATCGTCAAGAAAACCATTCGGGCCGAAGACGAACCGGCGGCCAAGAAACTAGACAACCAGCTCAAGGTCGAGATCGTCGAGCAGGCCGGCGCCTACCTCCTGCGCTCGAACCGCCGATCGTTGCCCGAGGGCGGGCGCTGGGTGCGGCTGGACGTCGTCCTGCGCGTTCCCAAGGAAACCAGCACCGACCTCACGGCCGAAAGCGGCGATCTGGTGGTTGACGGCCTCAAAGGCAACCAGAACCTGACGGTTCTGAACGGCGACGTGCGCGCGACGAATCTCGAGGGCTTAGTGCGCATCCACAAATCGGGTGGCTCCGTGGTGGTTCGCGAGGTCAAGGGGAATGTGGACCTGGACGGCCGCGGACGCGACGTCGAGACGACGGGCGTCACCGGCACGGTCAGTGTGAATGGCGATTTCAGCGGCGACGTGCAATTCGCGCGTGTCGGCCAGGCCATCCTCTTCCTGTCCTCACGCACCGAGATGACGGCGCAGAAACTCGCTGGCCGCATGAACATGGAACTGGGCTCGCTCGACGCCAGGGGTATTGACGGCCCGTTCGAAATCGCTACGAAGCAGAAAGATATTTCGTTGGAGGACTTCAAGCACAGCGTCAAGATTTCGACCTCTAACGGGGATGTTCGCTTGCAGACTTCGACTCCCCTCACCCAGCCGGTCACCGTGGAAGTGAATAAAGGCGGGATTGATTTGGAAGTGCCGGCCAAAGGCAGTTTTCAGGTTGATGCCAGCTCCCAGCACGGTGATGTGGCCTGCGACTTTCCCGGCTTGAAGGTCAGTAAAGAAGGTGAGACGCCCACTATCAGCGGCACGCTCGGCAAGGGCGGCCCCTTGGTCCGTCTGCAAACCTCCTACGGGACGATTCACCTAAAACCGTACGGCGCAGGGACATTAGCACCACCTCCGAATCCGCCGGGGACTCCTGCCCCTCCGGCACATCCCGCCCTTCCGGCGGACGAGGCGCAGAAGAAGATCACGCACGCCCTCTGCCCACTGCCCCGCCTGGCACATCTCCGGCGGCTCGCACCAATCACCCCTCGGCAACGCGCCCTGCCCCCGGTCAACTGAGGGCTGAGCGCTCCGCTTCCGCGCAGTCATAGGCCGCCGCTAAACGACTGGCCGGCTATTCGGCGACTCTCTCGAGGGTGTCGAAGAATTCTGGAAAGGAAACGTCCACGCAGCCGCTGTCGTGGATGACGGTGGTCCCCTCGGCGACGAGGCCCGCCACCGCGAACGCCATGGCGATGCGGTGGTCGCCCTGGGTGTCAATCTCCGCGCCGCGCAGCTTCGCGCGGCCCGCCACGCGCATCCCGTCGCGAAACTCCTCAACTTCCGCGCCCATGCGCCGGAGGTTTTCGGCCACGACGGCGATCCGGTCGCTTTCTTTCACGCGCAGTTCGGCGGCGCCGTGGAACGTCAGCCCTTGTTCGGCCTGCGTTCCCAGGACCGCTAACACCGGCAACTCATCGATCAGCCCGGGAACTAACTCGCTGGGGATTCCCCCGCCCCGCACGGGGCCGGGCTCGACGTGCAGGTCGCCGAGCAGTTCCCCGTTCAGCATTTCGACGTTCAGAACCTTTACCCTGCCACCCATCGTGGCGAGCAGGTCGAGGATGGCCGTGCGCGTGGGGTTCAGGCCCACATTGCGGATCACCAGGTTCGATTCCCCAACGAGCAGTCCGGCCGCCAGGAAGAATGCGGCGGAAGAGATGTCTCCGGGGACATACCACTTTCTGCCTTCCAGGCGCGCGCGGCCGCGCACGGCGATGCTCAGCCGGTGGCGGCCGATATCCGCGCCCATTTGTTCGAGGGCGATTTCCGTGTGATCGCGCGTCGCCACAGGCTCGACGACGGTCGTCTCCCCCTCGGCGTAGAGACCGGCGAGCAGCACGGCAGATTTCACCTGCGCGCTCGCCACCGGCAGTTCGTAGCGGACCGGCTTGAGCGTCCCACCTTCGATCTCGAGCGGCGGCAGGCCACCTTCCGCCGACTTGATCCGCGCCCCCATCTGCGTGAGCGGGTCAATGACCCGCTTCATGGGACGCCGGGAAAGCGAAGCGTCTCCGCCGATGACCGTCGGGAAGGACTGGCCGGCGAGAATGCCGGCGAGCATCCGCATCGTCGAGCCGGAATTGCCGGCGTCGAGCGGCTCGCGGGGCGCCTTGAGTCCTGTGAGGCCGACGCCCTGAATCGTCACCACGTCGTCGCGGCGCTCGATCTTCACGCCGAGCTTCTTCAGGCAATCGAGTGTGCTCTGGCAATCGGCGCTGGAAGCGAAGAAGCGGATTTCGCTGGGGCCCTCGGCTATCGCCCCGAGCATCGCGTAACGGTGCGAGATCGACTTGTCGCCGGGCATCTCGACGGTGCCGACGAGCCGCTTGACGGGCCAGACCTTTTTGGTTTTTGTCGCGCGGAATAGGGCCATGAAGGAGAAGCCAGAAGTCAGGAGTCAGAAGCCAAGAGCCGGCAGCCGATTGCCGCTGGCAACAGTCCGACGAAACTGACGGTTGCCTTTGAAAAGAACCCACCTCCGCACGCTGACAGCTGAGAACTGAGTGCTGACCGCTGTTTTTGAAGCGCGAGCAAGCCTGTAAGCCGAATTCTGTTTCCCGACGAAATCGGGATGGCGATCATTCCTCTAGCCCCGATATTGCTATCGGGGTCAAGCGACCTACCCGAGAGTTGCCTGTCATCACCGACCCCGACCTGTCGGGGCCTGGTGGCGGCATTGCGGAGCGGGCCACTCCTCCTCTCCTATTTGGTCTTGCTCCGTGTGGGGTTTGCCCTGCCCCCGATGTCACCATCGGGGCGGTGCGCCCTTACATTAAGCCCCGTCCAGCGGGACCGCACCTTTTCACCCTTATCCCGATAAAGCGCATCGGGACGGTGTATTTTCTGTGGCACTTTCCGTGCCGGCGGCGTACGCTCCGACTGGTCGGAGATCCCCCGCCGACCCTCGCTGTTAGCGAGCACACTGCCCTGCGGAGTTCGGACTTTCCTCTCCCCCGCCCATGCCCGCCCCGATAAACAATATCGGGACGCTCGGACGGGGCAGCGATCGCCCGGCTTGCCCGCGCGAGTTTTATGATAGTCTCAGCAAGGGGCCGGGTCAAACTGGTTTCACCGGACGCAGGCACGATTGATTTTCCACGCTGCGCCGGACTCCTCCGTGGTTCAGCAGGCTCCGAATGAACAAAACAAGACGAACAACGTCTCGCAGATTTCGAGCTTTCGGCCTCAAGTTTCTACTTTCGGGCGCGGTACTCCTCGCAACTTCCCCGATGCTGTTCCTGCTCGCTCCAGCAGCAGCGCAAGCGCCCCCCAGCCAAGCATCTCCGGCTCAGGCGCAGGCGCTTCTCGCTCAGGCCGACGAAGTTCTCGAAGAAATGAGCCAGATCACCGGCCTGCCCATCAAAGGTCCGCTCAAGAAGCTCGTCCTGTCGCGCGCGGAAATCCGCAAGTATCTGGAGGAGAGTCTGCGCGAGGAATACACGCCGGAGGAGATCCACACGCAGGAAGCCGAACTCAAAGCCTTTGGTCTGGTGTCAGCCGAGTTCGACCTGGCCAAGTTTCTGATCGCGTTCTACACCGAGCAGGCCGCGGGGGCCTACGACGCGCATCGCAAGACCATGTTCATTGCCGACTGGCCTCCCCCAGAGATGCAGCGCCTGGTGCTGGCACATGAGTTGACGCACGCGCTGCAGGACCAGAACTTCGACCTGCTCAGATTCCTCCACGGGGCGAAGGAAGATGACGATGCCACGAACGCGCGTCAGGCCGTCATGGAAGGTCATGCCACCGCCGCCATGATGCAGAACCTGATCGGCGAAACGGACCTGGGCGCGCTGCCTTCCCTCCAGCCAATGATGGCCGGCGTCATCAACCAGCAGTTTACGGAGTTCCCCGCGTTCTCGAACGCCCCGTATTTCTTCCGGCTCGAAGCGCTGTTCCCGTACGTTCAGGGGATGGGCTTCATTCAGACCGGCCTCCAGCACGGAGGATGGAAGGAGCTCAGGACGCTCTTCCTCACGCCCCCCTCCGCGACGAAAGAAATCTTTGAGCCGGATGTTTATTTTGAGGGCAAAGCGCTGCCCAAGATCTCGTTGCCGCGCCCGCCGGCGCTTAATGGGCAGACGGAATTGCGCGTGCTGAGTGAGAACATTTTCGGAGAACTCGGCTACAACGCTCTGCTGGGCCAGTTCATTTCCGAGAACGAGGCGAAGGCTGTTGCATCGGGATGGCTGGCCGACCGCTTCATTCTTTATGAAGCCAAGGCGCCGAGCCGGTTTGCGCTCATCTCACGCACCCGCTGGGCCAGCGCGGAAACCGCCCTCGCCTTCTTCCGCGACTACCACACGATCCTCGCGCACAAATATCCTGAACTCTCGCCCGACAAGCGCTCCGGCATCGATCTGTTCATCGGTTCGACCGCCAACGGCCAAGTCATCCTTCTCCGCAAAGGCGATGAATGCCTCTGGGCCGAGGGCGTGCCTCTCGACAAGGCCGACGCAATGTTGAGTTGGCTCCAGTCGCTTTAGAAGTCGTCGGGCCAGCGGCGCGCCCCGTGGATAACGGCTAGGATTTCAATTCGCGCTCTGGCGATGCGATAGGCGACGATGAACGGTGTGGCCGGAATAACCAGTTCTCGTGTGCCTTCCACTCGCCCCTCTCGCCCTATCATGGGATGAGCCTTGAGAGCCTTCAGGGCGGAACTGATTCTTGCGATCACCGTGCGGGCGGCTGTCGGATTGGTCTCGGCGAGGTAATCGTAAGCGGAATCGAGGTCTTCAACTGCCAGTCGCGTCCAGCGAATCTTCACCGTCGCCACCGGGCAAAAGCTCCTGCCACTTCCTTGTCACTGGCGAATCGGCCCGCCTGTGCCTGGCGCAGCCCTTTCTTGATGTGCTCAATCTGCCACCGATGGGCATCCAAGTAGGCGTCAATTGCTTCGTTCAGCACGTGGCTGCGGTCGCGATCGGTCACGTCCGCAATGGCATCCAGCGCCTCGCGCTTGTCCGTGTCCAGCCGAAAAGTAATCGTGGCCTTTCCCATGGATGACTTCCTTTACTACGGCATAATATACTGCAATGCGATGTATTGCAAGGGATTCGGGTCGCACCGCCCCCACGCGGACCGTCGCTCGCGGATGGCCTGCCCTGCTGCAGAAATCGCAGATCGTGCGATGTCCGCGGCGCCCGCGGCACCTTGCTCGTCGGTTATTGGCCTGGAGACCGCCGCCGTTGTGTTTTGTCGGAACCAGGAGGTCGGCTCGGCCGGTATTTTCTCGATGCCTCGTACCCAGCAGCCGCAAGATGAAACTCCTCCGTCCGCCCGTCATATCTGACCCAGTCTGCCTGAACTAAACCATGAAAGAACCGGGATTCTGGTATCTCGGCAGTCTCCCTGGATGTCCCCAGACCGACTCTCGGGGAAATCGGATGTGACTCCAGCAGAAAGAGCTTCTCCCCATTCATCATGCGGTGGAGACACGACCACTCGTCAGCGCGGGGTCGATATTTGTGAGGTTTCACTTTGAACGGCCAAATGCGCTTCATGATTTCAAAGTATTGTCCCCTATGTTAAAAGTTCAAGTGAGGTCTGACAGGGCCTTCGGTGCCGAAAGAAGAGCCCCCGGGACGGTCGCGTCTGAAGCTAACCCGCAAGCAACTCCAAAAGCTCAGCTTCGTCGAGGGTCTTGACGCCGAGCGAGTGGGCCTTGTCGAGTTTGGAGCCCGGGTCAGCGCCGACCACGACATAATCGGTCTTCTTGCTGACCGAGCCGACGACGCGGCCGCCGGCCTCTTCGATCAGACGCGTGGCCTCGTCGCGGGAATAGGTGGGCAACGTGCCGGTCAGGACGAACTGTTTTCCAGCGAGCTTGCCTTCCGCTTTGCGCGCTTTCTTCTGCTCAAACTGCAACCCGGCCTTCCGCAGCTTCGCGATGACCGCCAGGTTCCTTTTTTCGCGGAAGAATTCGAGGATGGCTTCGGCGACGCGTGGGCCGACTTCCTCCACCTGCAGCAATTCTTCCTCCGTCGCCTTGGCGAGCTTGTCGAGCGAGCCGAAGTGATCGGCAAGGAGTTGACCGGTGCGCTCGCCGACGAAGCGGATGCCGAGCGCAAAGATCAGCCGCGCCAACTCCGCCTTCTTGCTGTTTTCGATCTCTTCCACGAGGTTCTGAGCCGACTTGTCGCCCATGCGCTCCAGATCGGCCAATTGCTCGTGAGTCAGGCTGTAGAGGTCGGCGGCGTCGTGCACGAGGCCTTTCCCGACGAGCTGGTCTACCAGCTTATCGCCCAGGCCGTCGATGTTCATGGCGCGGCGCCCGGCAAAGTAGAGCAGCGATTCCTTCAGCCGCGCGGGACAGGCGGCATTCACGCAGCGGTAGGCGACTTCGCCCTCCGAGCGATGGACATCGCCGCCGCACACGGGACACTTCTTGGGCATGCGAAACTCGCGGCCGTCCGGCGCCTGCTTCATCACCTTGACAACCTGTGGAATCACTTCGCCCGCGCGCTGGATGAGCACCGTATCGCCGATCTTGACGCCCAGCCGCTCGATCTCATCCATGTTGTGGAGCGTCGCGTGGCTGACGGTCACGCCGCCCACATCGACCGGCTCGAGATCGGCGACGGGCGTGAGCGTGCCGGTGCGGCCCACTTGCGCGCGAATGTCCACGACCTTGGTTGTCGCCTGCGTCGCAGGATATTTGAACGCCACGGCCCAGCGCGGCGATTTCGCCGTGGTCCCCAATTCTTCCCACAGGCGCGCGTCATTGACCTTCACAACGATGCCGTCGATCTCGTAGTCGAGGCTCTCGCGCTTCGGCTCCCATTCCTGGATGAACTCCATCAACCCGTCAAACGACCGGCACAGCCGCCGGTGGGGATTCACCTTGAAGCCCATCTTCGAAAGCGTGTCGAGCACCTTCGCGTGCTCGCCGAGCGGCACGCGGCCGTTCACGGTCAGGTAGTAGAGAAATATGTCGAGCCGACGCTCGGCGACGATGCGTGGGTCGAGCTGGCGCATCGAACCCGCGGCGGCGTTGCGCGGGTTGGCGAATTTCGGCTCACCCGCCGCCTCGCGCTGGGCGTTCAAATTCTCGAATGCCGGGCGCGTCATGATGACCTCGCCGCGCACCTCGAAGACGCGCGGGCTGCCGATCACTTCCAGTTTCTTCGCATCGATGCGCAGCGGCACCGAGCGGATCGTCCGCACATTGGAGGTGACATCCTCGCCCGTCGTCCCGTCGCCGCGCGTCACGCCGCGCGCGAGCACGCCGTTCTCATACGTCAGGGCCATGGAAAGCCCATCGAGCTTCAATTCGCCGACGTATTCGACTTTCTCGCGGCCCGCCAGGTCCCGCACGCGGCGGTCGAACTCACGTAATTCGTCAACTGAGTAAGTGTTGTCCAGACTCAGCATCGGCGCCGAGTGGCGGACCTTCGGGAACTCCTCCGCCGGTTGGCCGCCGACGCGCTGGGTGGGTGAATCGGGCGTGAGCAGCTCGGGATTCGCGCGCTCCAACTCCTGAAGCCGGTGCACGAGCTGGTCAAATTCGTAGTCGGAGATTTCCGGATCGTTCAAGACGTAATAACGGTATTCGTGGTGACGGATCTGGTCTCGCAGCTTCGTGATTTCTCTTTCAGCGCTTTTCGACACCGAAGACCCTCTGGTCCTGAATGAATGCCGACAGCTCGCTCGACCGATTATACCCCGGCGGTTCTGAGGATTCTTGCTCGCGGATCGTAGCGCGGGGCTTCCCGGGCGGGGGTGGGCGTCCCGGAATGCGCTGCCCTGCCCGCCCCGGCCCTTCGGCCCGGGAACGGGCCGGGGAAGGGCGGCGCTACGAGAGAGCCTATGCACCGGACAACGCCCCTCGCACAACTTGACATCGAAGCGAGTAGGCTGCTAGCTTCGCGGGAAGAAGCGTTACTTAGACATGGAGAGAACGGGGATGAAAGAGACTCTTATCGGTCTTTTTGCCGCAGCACTTATGATGAGCCTGTCGGCCGGCGCGCAATACCCCGGGACCAAGAAGCCCGAGACGGCTCGGTTCGGCGATCCCACGAGTACCGCGCGGATGTTCCAGGACCTCTTTTACGGCGTGATCAAAAGCCTCGACAAAAGCGAGTTGGTCCTGGAAAAAACCAAGTTTGGCGTTGACCAGCCCGTCAAGCTGAATGACAAAACCAAGTTCATTCGTGATGGAAGCCCCAGCTCTTTCGATAAGCTCAAGGTCGGCGACCAAGTCTGGGTTCAACCCAAGAAGGACAAGAAATCCGGCGACCTGATCGCCATCAAGGTTCTATCCGGCGTCGTGGCACCGACGATACGCAAATGAATTACGAATTGTGAATTGCCGCGGCGTTTCGCTTGGGAGTTGAGGTCTTGCGAGAGGCCAGCGCTTAAGAGGTTCCGCGAGGGGCCCATCGGAGAGCGACACACTTCCTAATTCGCCATTCACAATTCAGAATTCATCATTCATAATTCTCCCTCCTTTGAAGCGCGCGACACTGATCTACAACCCGGTGGCGGGGCGTCACCCGGCCCGCCGCGAGCGCCAGATTCGCGCCGCGGCCGAGGAGCTAAGGCGCGCGCGACTTGACGTGACGCTCGCCCCCACTGCTGAACCCGGGCACGCTCGCGGCCTCGCGCGGGCCGCCGCGGACAAGGGCGCCGAACTGGTTCTGGTGTGCGGCGGGGACGGCACGGTCAACGAGGTCATCAACGGCCTGGTCCCCGGCGCCGCGACCCTCGGCATTCTTCCCGGCGGCACAGCGAACATCATCGGCAAAGAGCTTCGGCTGCCGCACGACCCCGTCGCGGCGGCCCGTTCCCTGCCAAACTGGAGGCCCCGCCGCATCGCCCTGGGGCGCACGACCTGGCTTGACGCCGCGACGCACCAGCCACGCGCGCGGCTTTTCATCAGCGTGGCGGGGGTGGGTTTTGACGCCTACATCATTCACCGCCTCCCCTGGTCTTTGAAAATGTCCTGGGGGGTCGTTGGCTATACGCTGGAAGCGGTCCGCCAGGCACTGCACTATTCTTTTCCGCGCTTCCGCTTTCGGAGCGACGGCAGCGAGCGGCATGCCACCTTCGCCGTCATCCACCGCACCGGGCATTACGCCGGCTGGCTGCCGCTTGCACCGACAGCGGGTCTCTTCAATCCCGATTTCACCGCC
>JAIQGH010000185.1 GCA_020072655.1 Terriglobia bacterium
TAGGTCTGGTCACAGATCCCGTACTTCCGGCTCAACTCCTTGACCGCCATCCCCGCCTCCCCTTCCTTCAAAACCGCAATAATCTGCTCCTCCGTGAATCGGCTCTTCTTCATCGTGAGTTCTCCTCTCGGTTTTTTATTCCCGATAACTCACATTTCCACTGGACCAGTTTTCGGGGGGCACGTCAATGAGGTTCGAACCCGTTCCGTCCCCTATTGTCGGACTATTTGTCGGCAGGAGAAACTGTTACTGACGAAGTTAGAGATTCGACATCAAAGCAAGGTATCGTGCGACAATAATTTCCTATAGCGAGAAGAGGGTGCGATCTGCGAAAAGTTTTCTGAAATTCCTCCTGATAGCACAAGGAATAGCGACAGGCTCCAACACATGTGGAAATAATTTCTTGACGTTTTCCGAGAATTAAGGCTAAATCAAAGTCGACAATTTGAGACCTGTGGTTCCGGCTCCCACTCCCCGAGTGCGTTACGCCGGCAGCCACAATGGTTCAGCTTGTGACGATTCTTAATGGGATCAAAAACCACTCTGCGAGATGTGGCGCGCGTTGCTGGAGTTAGTCCCGCTACGGTCACACGCCTTGCCACTGGCACTTACCGCGTGAGCCCAGCGGTTGCCGAACGGGTGAGAAACGCTGCGGCAAAACTGGGAGTCGACCTGCAGCGGACGAAAAAGGCCATAGCAATCGGTTTCCTTCTTAGTAACCGTGAGATGTTACACCCCTTCCATTCCCGCATTCTTGCCGGGGTGGAGGCCTATTGTGCGGCTCGCGAGCACTACGTCCTATTTCTGCCCTACCGTTATTTATTCAATACTCCTTGGGGGGAGCTTCATGTGCCGCAGGTCTGGCGGCGTCGGGACATCGTGTGTGGGTTTATTGTCGCGGGAGTGAACTCACAGAACCTTTTGGAGCTGTTAAGTCACGAGGAAATTCCCTTTGCGGTCTTGGGCAACAACGTCACAGGCGAGTGGCGGCACGAGGAGTACGACGTGGTATACTTTGATGATATCGAGGGCTCGTATGAAGTGACCCGGTACCTCCAAATGTTGGGCCACCGCGACATCTGGTTCGTAGCCAATTGCCAACTATCCTGGTTCGCGCGGCGCTACGAAGGGTATCGCCGCGCAATGCTCGAGGTTGGGCTGACGCCTCGCCTGAGCGAAACCGACTCTGACAAGGGCGCAGAACTCGGCTATCTCGCTACCAAGTCTGTCCTGGCCCGGGGTGAACCGGTAAGCGCAATCTTCGCTGGGGATGACCCTACGGCGCAAGGGGTGTATAAAGCCCTGGATGGGCACGGCCTCCGAATCCCTGAAGATGTAAGCGTAGTGGGTTTTAGCGACGTTGAAGGGGAATTGCTCCATCCTCCCCTTACTACCGTTCGGGCATTTCCTGAACAAGTGGGAAAGCACCTGGCGCAACAATTATTGAACCGGGTCTTAGACCCAGACTTGGCCCCGCAGCATTACACGATGCCGACCCAGCTTGTCGTGCGGGCGTCGTGTCGTCCTCTTTTCCCAGCACCCGGATCACAAGACGAAGCACGGCCACAAGCCAACAAGAGAGAGGCAGTGGGGTCGTCCCCTTAGCCCGGATTTTCGATTTGAAACTCGGTGATAAGGGTGTAGAAGATATGCATGGCCTGTGTTCATGCGTGAACCAAGCACCGGGAAGCCCTCCGGACGTGAACACCCAGTGGGTGAGAGACAAAATGAGGCCTTTCAACTCTCGTTCAACAGGGTCTTGCGCGTCGATTTCCAAGGATTGCGGGTGACTTCGGATGGCGGTTTGCCGCTGGTTCGCGAACTCGATGAACGCCTCGGCTTGACAGGACTTATTCAGAATCACCTGGTGGATTCCCGCACGGGCCGGAATACACAGCTTCCCTCGGAGGATCTGTTCCGGGAGTCCGCTACAGCAGGTTGGCTGGGTACGAAGACCTCAACGACGCCGAGCGCTTGAGCCAAGATCCAACCTTTCGACTGATCGGCTTCGAAAAAAGTTGGGATTGAGGGGCAGGTCTGATTTCGCGCTTGCAGACCTTTGAGACCGAGATGCTGGCTGAGGAGGAGAACTTCGCGGGACTGGGGCGAGTGAACCGGACACTGATCGGCAGAGCGAAAGCCATGGATTCAGCTTGCCGGGCAGTAGTGGATATGGATTCCAGCGAGATCCCAGTGTATGGGGAGCAGGAGCAAACCGCTTACAACGGGCACTTCGAATCGACCGGTTATCACCCGCTGCTGCTGTTCAACCGTGAGGAGGACTGTTTGGCGGCCAAGCTACGGCCCGGCAACGTCCACAGCGCCGAAGATTGGGAGGAGCTGCTGCTGCCCGAGATCGAGCGGCAGCAGAAGCTGGGCAAGGAAGCGGTCTTTCGCGCCGGTGCCGCCTTTGCCAAGCCGGAGATTTACGAGGCGCTGGAAGAGCGCGGCGTGAACTATGGCATTCGGATACCGGGCAACGACAGCCTGGAGCGGGACATCGCGGAGGTGCTGACCCGGCGCGCAGGAAGGCCGAATCACCAGCAGGTGGTCTGGTACAAGAGCTTTCTCTATCAGGCAGCCAGTTGGAAGAAGGCAGAGCGGGTGGTGGCGAAGGTGGAGTCCCACTTTGGGGAACTGTTCCGCCGAGTAGGCTTCATCGTAACGAACCTGACGTTGCCGAGCCGGGCGGTGGTCCGGTTCTACAATAAGCGGGGGACCGCCGAGCAGTGGATCAAGGAAGGCAAGCAAGCGGTGAAGATGACACGGCTGAGTTGCTATCATTGTGCGTCTTCAGCACCTGTGAGACTTGTCTAGGTTTTTTCCAAGCTACAGTCCAGTCCCCGGTTCATCCCGAGTTAGATCGGGCGCCTGGCCCAGATTGTACTGGAACCGGCGCTCTAGGGTGGCCTGTTTTTGCTCTTTCCTCCACTTGAGAATTTCCTCTCGTCGACCGAAGTACACATCCGCCGGCGTCACATTGCCGATCCCTTCGTGATAGCGCCGGTAGTTATAGAACTCGATGAACTCCGCCATGGCCGCCCGCAGAGCCTCCGGGCTCGTGAACACCAGCAGATTCAACCGAGCTTTGAGCGTCTCGTGGAACCGTTCCAGCTTGCCGTTGGTCTGGGGATGGTACGGCGAGCAGTAAATGTGCCGGATTTCGAGCATCCGCAAGTAATCCTCCAGCGCCCGAGCTAAGAATCCGGGTCCGCGGTCGCTCAACAACCGTGTTCGATCCTCCACCGGCACCTTTTCCATCCCTGTCCGCTCTACCGCCTCCTGCACCACCTCACTGATCGACGGCGCCGTGGTGTCGAGTTTCAGACCCCAGGCCAGGATGAACCGCGAGTAGTCATCCAGCACCGAGATCAGGTAATACCAGCCCCAACCCACCACGAAGAAGTAGCTGGCATCCGACTGCCACTGTTCGTTAATGCGCGTCGTCTTCACTCGGTATTCCTTGCCTGCCGGGAACCCCAATACCTCGACCTCGTGGGTCAGCCCGTGCCGCTTCAAGACTCGATAGACGCTCGACTCCGACACCGAGAAGCCCCCATGATCCGTCACCCAGCAGGCCAGCTCGCGGGAGCTCAACTCCGGCTGGCGCAACGCCTCCCGCAAGATGGTCTCTTCCTCCTGGGGCGTCAGCCGGTTCCACACCGTGCCGGGCTTGGGCCGGCGATCCACTAACCCCACTTCGCCTTGCTCGCGAAGACGCCGCTGCCACCGGAAGTAGGTGGAGCGAGGAATGCCCAACTCCTCCAGCGTGTGCCGCTTCGACAGAGGCGATCTCCGCACCAAGTCGATCACGTCCCGTTTCCGCTCGGCTCCCATGCGCCCATACCGCCGCCGCGGGCAGAGCCCTAAAAGAGGCTTTTTTTGAGCGTCAGATTGGCCAGGCTCAGCTCCGCCACCAACTGCTTGAGCCGCTCATTCTCCTCGCGGAGCTGACGAACTTCCTCCGAGGTGGCTTCCCGTTTGGTACCCCCGCGCATCCGCCCCTTGCCGGCCTCCATGAAATCCTTCAGCCACTTATAGTAGATCGGGGGATGAATCCCCTCGCGCCGGCAAAGTTCCGAGACCGCGACCTCTCCCCGGACCCCTTCCAGCACGATGCGGATTTTCTCCTCGGCGGGAAACTTGCGTCGGGTCACTTGGCGGGTGCGGCGGATCAGGGCGCGCGCCGCCTCCCCCGCCCAGGCGGGGGAGGTGCCTTCCACTCTGGCAGGTTCTTCACTCATGGTTCACTCCCTTCGTGAGTCGCGCATTCTAGCGCGGGTTAAGGGGTGAACCAGGGCAAAAACTATAGCTTAAACACCCTCAATCAACAGTCTCATTTGCGCTGAGCTCGGACAGGTTCAATGCTACCGAGATTCTCAGTATGGACAGGCGGCATTCACAACAGCGCGCCCTCTTACGGTAGACAACTGCCCCACCGCGAGAAGGATTTCAGGCCAGACATGATGTCGGCTCCTGAGGAGGGAAGCAGGGGCCG
>JAIQGH010000186.1 GCA_020072655.1 Terriglobia bacterium
GCACGACCCCGTCGCGGCGGCCGTCATCGCCCGCGAGCACCTGCGGCTGAAGGACGTGGAGCTCGTGAACTGCTCCAAGATTGAGTGCACGGGTGAGGACCCGGCGACACCGATCTACTTCGAACTGGATGGCGAGCTCGCAGGCCAGCTTCCCGCAACCTTCGAGATCGTTCCCGAGGCGTTGACAGTCCTCGTCCCGTGAGCCGAAACTGGAAGTTGGAAACTGGAAAATCGAAATTCGAAAATGGAAACTGGAAAATAGAAACTGGCATCCGGAGCGGCGAGCCCCGAGTAGGTTCATCCCTTTCGCAGGGCGATTTTCGAATTTTCCGTTTTCCAGTTTCCAGTTTCGATTTTCGAGTTTCCAGTTTAGAGTGGCCAATTGGACAATCTCACTCACACCCTCACCGCTACCGCCATGGGTCACGCCGGGCTGAACCGCAAGACGCGGTTCGCGACGCTGGCGATGATCATTGGCACGAATATCCCCGACATCGACTCGCTCGCGCGCCTCGCGAGTTCGGCAACCTACCTGAAATACCATCGCGGGATCACGCATTCAATCCTGGGCGTGGCCGTCCTGGGAGCGCTGGTTGCAGCAGCGGTTTACTATTTGGGGCGAAGGGCGCGCGCGCAGAAGACTGGCCCGCCCCTTGATGCCCGCTGGCTGCTGCTTTGCTCGCTGCTCGCCACCGGCAGTCACCTGCTGCTAGACTTTACGAATTCTTACGGCGTACGCCCTTTCATGCCTTTCAGCGGCCGGTGGTACGCGTGGGACATCATGTTTGTCGTTGATCCGCTTCTGCTAACCGTGCTAGCCCTGGGGCTCGGGTTACCATGGTTTTTCCGGCTGATTTCGGAAGAGGTGGGAGCGCGCAAGCCAAGCTACCAGCGCGGGGCGATCTTCGCGCTCTCCTTGATGGTCCTTCTCTGGGGGCTTCGCGACGTTGCGCACCGCCGCGTGCTTGGCCTGCTCGATTCCCACACTTACCAGGAGGAAAACCCGCAGCGTGTTGGAGCCTTCCCGGCCCCGGCGAACCCCTTCGCCTGGACGGGTGTGGTGGAGACCGCCTCGGCCTTCCACGTGTTGCCCGCGAGCGCTCTCGCCAACGACGTGGACGCCGCGCGCACGCGTGTCTTCCGCAAAGACGAGCTGACCCCGCCCCTCGAGGCGGCGCTGAAGACTCGGACCGCCGCGATCTTTCTCGATTTCGCCCGCTACCCTTGGAGCAATGTCGCAGAGACTGACGAAGGGTTCGACGTCACCCTGCGGGACCTGCGCTTTATTTCTTCCCCGCTATCCCGACGAGGCTTCGTTGCAGACATTCAACTGGACAAAGAACTGCGCGTCCGCTCGGAATCCTTCAGTTTCTCGGGCCGGCCGCAACCGAGAGAGGGTCAAGAGGGATCGGAAGCCCCCGAGGCAGGTGGCACAGCGGGGCTCTTCGCCCACCGGCGGTGAATCAGGGAACCCAGCACAACCAGCAGGACTATCGCCAGCGATACCCAGACGAAGTTGGCCTTCACGTAAGTCTCGGCCTGCGCGCCATATCGCGCGGCCAGCAGGGCCTCGGCACCGAACCGCAGGCCACGCCCAACCAGGAGCGCCACTCCGAAGCGCCCCACGTTCACGCGCAGCGCGCCCGCCGCGATCAGAAAAGCCTTGAAGGGAGCAGGCGGCGGCAGCAGGGACGCTACCAAGATAGCGTCGAACTCGTTTCGCTCCAGCCAGCGGTGGGCACGGGCGAATGACGCCGACGACCGCCGGCGCCAGAGAAAGCGCGCGCCGCCCCGCGCCAGGCCATACATGAAATAGGCCCCGGCAATTGACCCCATCGTCGTCGCAAGCGCGTAGAAGACTGCCCGCTCAGGGTGCTGGCTGGAGAGATGAATCAGGAGCAGGTCGTTGACTGACGGCAGCGGGACAAGGGAGGAATCCAGGAAGGAGATTCCAAACAGCCCCCAACTCCCATACAACGCCAGAAACTGACCCAGCTTTGCGGAAACAGTCTTGAGGAAGGCCAATCGCGCGCCCGCTCCCCCGGCGAGAAGTCGAGCACGCATTCTATGCACAAGGGAGATGCGACGCAATTACAAAGGTAGGGCGCTGTAGATCACGCGTCCGCCGACAATCGTCATCGCCACGCGCGCTTCGCGGATTCTTTCAGGTGTAATGCTGAAAAGATCCTCAGAGAGGACTACCAAGTCAGCCAGCTTGCCCGGCGCGAGCGTACCCTTTTCTTTCTCTTCGAAGGCGGCATACGCACTGCCCGTCGTGTAAGCGCGCAGCGCTTCTTCCACCGTCAGCCGCTCTTCAGGGACCCAACCGCCCCGGTGTTTGCCGTCGATAGTGGCACGAGCCACCGCGGCGTAGATGCCCAGCAGGGGATCGAGCGGCGCGACGGGCCAGTCGGAACCAAAAGCCAGCGGCGCGCCCGCCTCCAACATCGAACGCCAGGCATAGCTCGTGCGCGATCGCCGGGCGCCCAGGCGCTGTTCCGCCCAACGGCCGTCGTCAATGGCGTGATAGGGCTGCATGGAAGCGATGACGCCAAGCTTGGCGAAGCGGCCGAAATCCTCTGGCCGCACGTGTTGGGCGTGTTCGATGCGGAAGCGATAAGACGCTACGTTGTCGCCGCCGACGCGCGCATAGAGGTCAAGCATCTCGGCGACGGCACGATCGCCGATGGCGTGGATGCAAGGCTGAATGTGCGCTCCGGCCGCACCCCGGACCAGGGCCTCCATTTTCGACGGCGGGTCCATCAGCGCCATCGGCAGGCCGCGATTCTTGGGGTCATCGTCAAAGGGTTCGAACATCCAGGCCGTCCCCGAGCCCAGCGAGCCGTCCGCGAAGCCTTTGACCGCCCCCAGCTTCACAAAATCGTCCCCCATGCCTGCGGAAAGCCCAGCATCTGGCAGAACTTTCCAATGGGCAATGGGAATGATTTCGTACAATCGAGTTGTCAGCCAACCTTCGCGCTCGGCGCGGCGGACGAGTTGAACCTCGTCCGTGAAGCTGCCCGTCGCCGAGTCCGTGTCCGTCGTGATGTTGTGGAGCGAGGTGACGCCCACGCGCGCAGCTTCCTGCAAGGCCGCACGGAGCGCCGCTTCCATTTCGGCCTCGGTCGGCCTGGGGACGACGCGCGCCACGAGGTCAATCGCGCCGTCCTTCAGCACGCCGGTCGGTTCGCCCGTGTCCTTGTCGCGGACGATCACTCCGTCGGCGGGCTCCGGGGTGTCGCGCGTTACCCCCGCCAGCTTGAGTGCCAGGGAGTTGGCGAGCGCCGCATGGCCGTCGTAACGGCTGAGGAAGACCGCATGATTCTGCGTCACCGCATCAATCTGCCAGCGCGTGGGAAGCTTAGCCGATGGCCATGCTTGCTCGTCCCATCGCCCGCCGAGCATCCACTGGCCGGGGGCAAGTGACCGGGCCTTCTCCGCGATCCGGGTTACAAACTCGCTTTCGCTCCTGGCATCCTTAAGATCAATTTGGAGAAGCTGGAAGCCCCCCTCCAGCAAGTGCACGTGACTGTCAATCAATCCAGGAACAACGAGGCGGCCACCCAGACCGATCACTCTCGTGTGCGCACCAACGTAGGCGCGCATCTCCTCGTTTGTCCCGACATCCAGAATCCGCCCGGCAGAGATTGCCACCGCCTCCGCAAACCGCCCTCCAACAGGTGCCTCGGGCCCGCCCTCGCCGGTCCAAATCTTCCCGCTCAGGAGCACAAGGTCGGCGCCGCGCCTCGCGGCGGTGCCCTGCTCTGCTTCTCTTTGAAAAGAAGAGCCCTTCTTGTCTCGCAGGTGGTCGCTCGAAGCCATGAGAACTCCCGAAAGCATCAGCAGGACAATCGGTGTTGGCCGCACAATTTCCCCCGGGCGAGGCATTATTGAGGATTTCTGGAAGGAAGGCAAACCGGAACTTCGCACGTCGAGGGCAGAATCAACGTGGCTTGCGTGTCTTGAGGAGTTTCTTGGTTTCCGCCGCGATCAGGTCACCCATGCGGGTAGTCGTGACCGGACGCTTCTTTCCCACCATGTCGGCGGTGCGAAAGCCGCGCCAGTCGCGCGCGAGGACGAGCGTCGCCCTGCCTGCCTTCAGGTCCAGGAGCTCGTCGACTTCAGAGCCACGCTCTACAATCATGTCATGGCCGGTAATTCCGAGGTCTGCAGCCCCGTTTGAGACATACTCCGGGATATCGACCGGCCTCGCAAAAAGCAGCTCGACGTGAGGGTCGAGGGTCGGGACGATAAGCCTGCGCTCTCCCTCCCCTATGAGGTGTAACCCGCTCTTCTCGACGAGTTCCCTGATCGGCTGGGCGATCCTGCCTTTGTTAGGAATCGCGAGACG
>JAIQGH010000187.1 GCA_020072655.1 Terriglobia bacterium
GCAAATGGTCAGCGCGGCGGAGGCGGCGAAGACCGGAGATGCCACGGCGCCATCCCGTTGGGCCGAGGCCGCGCGCGCCTACGCGGGACTGCTGCGGGCGCACATCAATAAAGAGAATAACGTTCTCTTCGTGATGGCGGAAAACATGCTGTCTGCCGAAGAGCAGTCCAAACTGGCCGCCGACTTCGACAAGCTGGAGGTCGAGAAGATGGGGGAGGGCACCCACGAGCGCCTGCACGCCAGCATGGACCGGCTGCTGGCCGCGCTGCGGTAGTCTCTCGGGATGGAATCCTCGCGGCCGCGGCGCCCCAGGCCTGCGCCCGTTGTGAACTCTCCCCGATGAACTTCATCGGGGCTGGCTGGCGCAGAGCGTAGCCCTGCGGTCAAACGGGCCTTGCCTTCTGACCCCAGGAGAGGTACATTCCGTGGCAAGTCCTGGAACTTCAGTCTGACCTGAGGTGATTTATGACGAGCCTGCTTCGGCGAGCGGCGGTTGGGGTGGCAGTGGTGGGCCTGGCTGGGGCGTGCCTGGCTATCGCCGCGGAGGAACCCAATCTCACCGAAGATCAAATCAGAGAGTTTCTCCTGCACGCCAAGGTGGTTCAATCGCACCAGACCAGCAAGGGCGTAACCGCCCCATGGCGCTTGACGCTGACCGACGGCAAGTTGACGCACGATGCCGCCTTTCAGTCCATTGAGGAATTCAAGGTGCGCGCCGACTTCCCAAGTCGCACCGAGTTTAATTTCCGCGACTCCTATGAGTTCAACATCGCGGCTTACGAGCTGGCCAAGTTGCTGGGCTTGGGCGACATGGTTCCGGTAACCGTGGCGTACAGGTGGAAGGACACGCCGGGTTCGCTGAGCTGGTGGCTTCCCGCCAAGTTGGATGAAGAGGAGCGCCAAAAGCAGAAACTGGAGGCCCCGGACGCCAATGCTTGGAACAAGCAGCTCAACCGCATGTGGGTATTCAGTCAACTGGTCTACGATACCGACCGCAACCAGACCAACATGCTCATCAGTGAGGATTGGAAGCTCTGGATGATTGACTTTAGCCGCGCCTTCCGCCCCTATTCCAAATTGCTGGAGCCTCAGCGACTGGTGATGTGCGATCGCCAGTTGCTGGAAAAGTTACGCCGCTTGGACGGGAACGAGGTCCTAGCAAAGACCAAGCCCCACCTCAGCAAGTCAGAGGTCAAATGGATCATGGCGCGGCGGGATCTGATTGTGGCTCACTTCGAGAAGCTGATTGCTG
The DNA here is from genome assembly GCA_020072655.1 of Terriglobia bacterium. Classification (GTDB taxonomy): domain Bacteria; phylum Acidobacteriota; class Terriglobia; order UBA7540; family UBA7540; genus JAIQGB01. The sequence continues at coordinate 1,253 of JAIQGH010000187.1, forward strand.
AGAAGGGCGAAAACGCGGTGCTCTATTGATTTCGGGGGCGGGCGAACGCAGCTGCGTGCCTGTGGCCTTGGGTCACCCGCGGGTAGACGGAGCCCATTCCTTCCACGGCGCTAGCGGGGCAAGAGAGCGGCGCGAGTCCGGCTCGTCACTCGTCACCTGTCACTCGTCACTGTTCTTAGGGCGGGAAATTCATCCGGGGCAGGAGGTCCTGGAAGCGCGGTTCGGAGCGCCTGGAGTCATGACAGGTGGTGGGTCGCGGGAAGTAACCATCAAGGCTGCCCCCTCCTCTCTACTGGCCCGAGGTAGCGGTCGAGCCAGGCCAGGGTTTCCTTGATGAATTCGTTTCGGGGAGGGATATGGTCAGTGTCGTATAATTTCTGCTGCTTGTCGGGAGCCCGCGTTCCTAAGAGATCAAACATGGGTTTTGATGATCTCTCGAGAGGGAGAAGCGTGTCGTATTTGCCGTTCAACATCAGGGTTGGCGTTTTCACTCGGGTCACATAGTTGAATGGATCTGCTTCAGGACGTGGAAGTCCCTGAAAGCCTCCTGCTACTAAGACGCTAGCTTTGAGGCGTTCCTCCACGGCGGGGATGATCGCTCCGAGCGTCCCTCCCCAACTCATTCCGTAATAGGCAAGCTTTTTGCTGTCAACATCCTGACGGGTCTCCAAATAATCAACACACCTTTTGAAATCCTTTACCTCTTCAATAAGAAGCTGAGTGTATTGATGAGAACTCCAGTCACTTCCTTCGATGAGGGCATCCAGCCTATCATTTCCGCGCTCGAAGGTCCCTTTATAGACAGGGTAGAGGACCGCCCGGCCGTTTTTCAGGAAGAAAGAAACGAACAGCGGAAACTCATAATAGTTTTCAAGGTCTTTGCTGGATTTTTGATCACAGGAAGCAGAGCCAGGAAAATAGATGACCGTTTGATAGGGAGGCGCTGTATCCTTGGGAAGAAAAAGATAGGCAATGACCCGCTCGCCACCGTATGCGGCATCAAACGTTATCTTCTCTTGAATCCAACCTCCGGTGCTTTCTTGCCTCGATTCCACGCGGGCCTTCAAATCCGCCTTGTCGTAAGAAAACTGCTCCTTGTAAACCTGGAAAATTGAATCCGGAACCGGCTTTTCTTTGTAAAAATCAATCGTTTTGCCGAAAAATGGGAAGTCTGTTGATTTTGCCATTTGAAACGCTGATCCGGGCATTTTCTCAGGATCAGGATAAAGAGCGCATCGGAACCCATTCTTGGCAGAACGGTCCAGGGGAGGAGCTTGGCTCAAATTATCGAACATATAGGTGTTGTCGTCCCAGGCGCCGCCTCTGATCAGTCTGCCTTTCTGGGTTTCGTTCCAGCACCATTCCCGCACATTCCCCGCCATGTCAAAGGCCCCGTAAGACGTTATCCCTGGAAGGCTCCCCACCGGGACGGGCCCTTTGCCTCTAAAGTTACTGAAGGCCGCGAATATGGCGAAACCTCCAAGTTGAGGTACCTGAATCAGGGTGGTATATCCACCCCTTGCCATGTTCCAATGGTACTCTGTTGGCAGGTTCTTCCCGACAAATTCTGCATACGCTGCCGCCTCGTACCAACTGATTCCTGAAACCGGATAATCCCCCTGTCCCTCCGGATAATCTCCCGCCTGCCAAGTCGCAGGGCCCGGTTGGCTCGTTTGGTCCACGAATTCCTTGAGCGCTTCTTCCCAAGTCAGTTCTCTTCCTTCTTTCATGAATTTCTGTTTCCAGAACTTCCTGTTTCTGTATGCGCCGCCGTTAATGAATTCCTTGTATTGTTTGTTGGTCACCTCATACTGGTCGATGAAGAAATCACCCAATTTCCCCACCTCGGTTTCCGCTCCTGATACCCGCACCATGCCCGGCGGAATGCTGCCTTTCTTGTCCAGCACCCTCGCGAGATCGTGCGGAATGAGGATGTCATGTTTCCCAACATCTACATCCCAAGTCGAAGATGCAGCCAGGACGGTCTCGTAGCCTTCTTTTTCCATTTTCCATCTGAAGATTCCGACAGGCACCCTGATCTTTTCGATCGGCGACGCGCCCAGATACTTCCATTCACTGTCTGGAGCCTTGTATTCTTTCATAAAGATTCTTGCACCGGGGGGCTCTGTCTTAATGTTGATGTTCAAAGAACATTCTGAAAAGAGCTCTGCCAGCTTCGGATCATGAGGAATGTATTTTTCCGCTTGCTCCGCAAGGCTATAAGCATCCGTCAAATTCCGCCAAACATCGTTGTTTCCAATACGCCGCTCGATCTCCGGAAGCGCTTCTTCTCTGGCCCAGCGGACCCGGGCACTTCGATGAATCCACCATCCTGCTCCGACGGCCAGGGCGAGAAGAACAAGAAGCGCCGGAATCGCCACATGCGGCTTTCGGAGCGACTGAGCGACGGCCCCAGCGGTTGACGGGCCCGAAATGATCCGCTGCCGGAGACGGTTGAGGTCGGCCAGTAGGTCGGCGGAGGTCTGGTAGCGCCGTCGGCGCTCTTTCTCTAAAGCCTTGTGGATGATGCGCCCCAGCTCCGGCGGGAGCTCGGGATTCACCCGCAGCGGCGGGATGGGCGCGCGGTTCAGAATCGCGTCGAGCAGCGTGCCCACCGAGTCGCCCGCGAAGGCGCGGCGCCCGGTGGCCATTTCGTAGAGCACGAGTCCGAAGCTAAACAGGTCTGAGCGCGCATCGAGTTCCTCAGCCCGCACTTGCTCGGGCGACATGTAGTCGAAGGTCCCCACCACCATCCCCGTGCTGGTCAGGGATTCGTCGCCGGCCGTCATGCCCTCGCCCGCCCCGCCTTCAGCGGTCCGCCCGCTCCCGGAGGGAGAGGGGCCAGGGGTGAGGGGAGCTGCTACTTTCGCCAATCCGAAGTCGAGGATCTTCGCCTGGCCACCCGTCGTGATGAAGATGTTGGCTGGCTTGATGTCGCGGTGGACGATGCCCTTGGCGTGCGCCGCTTCCAACCCGTCGGCGATCTGAATCCCCAAGTCGAGCACTTCTTCCGTCTTCAGCGCCTGGGCGCCGAGGTGTTGCCGCAGCGTCTGGCCCTCCAGACATTCCATGGCGATAAAGGGCCGACCTTCCTGCCTGGGTATCCTCGGCTTTGTACACCACACCCATGCCGCCGCCACCGAGTTTCTCCAAGATCCGGTAGTGGGAAACCGTCTGGCCAATCATGAGGTGATGGCCTCAGTGCAACATGAGGACGAACTTCGATTGGCGGGAGCATACGCCCCGTTTACCGGCAAGTCAACGCAGCGTGCGGCGGCGGTTTCAGGCCGCGCCATCCGGCGCGCGGCCGGGCGGGGGGAAGGCCGTTTGCTTGAAAATTGCGAATTAGTATCTCTTTTTCATCTTGCCAAGCTTCCCGTGAAGTGTGCGGCCAGAAACAATTGCCCGCCACCGGCTTGGCGCCATTCGCGAAATGGAAACAGCGCGAAGCTGGTTCGCCGAATTCAGGGGTTGGGAATCGCAGGCTGTGCCGGCTGAGGAGAGGGCGTGCCGGGCGTCCGAGACGGTTCCAGACCCGGCATCATCTCTTTGAACCTGGAAGCAAAGCGGCCGGTCGGCTCGGCCTGAAGGTAGGCCTGCATCTCGGCGTAAGCTTTTGCGCGGGCGCCTCCCTGCAGGTAAACGGCCGCCAGTTTCGCGTGCACCTCGGCGGGCGGCTCAGGATCAATGGAAAGCACGCGCAGCCACTCTTCTTGGGCCTTACCGTATTGGCCCTCGTTGTAATGCGCCGTAGCGAGCTGGTCATAGAGTTGCCACGCTTCGGGCGAAAGCCGCAACCCCTGCTTGATGATCTCTTCCGTCTCGCCAAACCTCATCTGGCTGTTTAGAACTTTGCCGAGCGACACGAAGGCATCAGGAAATCAGGGATCGCACCGCATGGCTTGCTGTAAGTTCGCCGCCGCGCCGTCCAGATCACGGGCTGCGATCTGAATTGAAGCCAGCCCCGTTAGCGCGCGGGCGTAACAAGGATGCGCAGCGATGGCCTTCTCGAATTTCTCGCGCGCCTCATCCAGTCGGTTGGCCTGAAGGGCCTGGACGGCCTTTTGAAATGCCTTGCGGGCGTTCTTGGGCGCGCTCATGTCCGTCAACGCCGGCAAGGGCGAGGCCGTCTTCCTGCTCGGCGCGCGATGCATTACGATTCGCATCGTGACCGGTCCGACGCCGTCCTTGAGATCCAAGTAGACCTGCTGGGGATGGAACCCCTCGGCCCTCACCGTCATTAAATAGGTCTGGCGGAAGAGACCTCGAATCTCAAAGCGCCCCTGCGAATCAGCGCGTATTTCCGCCGAGCGCTGGCCGTCGCGCATTTCGACAACAATCGTGGCGCCAGAGGAAACGACGGCGTCTTCTTCGGTCACCACCTGTCCCCACACCGGCCTCACCCTCTGCGCCTGAGCTGGCCGGGAACTAAGGAATTCCAGGACAATCAGCAGGACAAATCCTCCGAGCATGCGGGGAAGATGCCTCTGGAATCTCTGATGCATAGTCCCCTCGCCAGTGACCCTGGCGCCTGAGCGGTGCTCCTTGCTCCGCGTAGACTACCACCTCACTCGCTGCTTCGCAAAGGAAGGAGCACGCCGAGGCTCCGCCGGGCGGGCTGGCGCGGAGCGCAGCGCTGCCGTCAAGCTATCTGAGAGGAGGTGCGTTATCAGTTCCGGGCTGGCGCAGAGCGCAGATCTGCGGTCAAACCACGACCGGGACAGGTTCCGGGCGGACGCTGCTGAC
>JAIQGH010000051.1 GCA_020072655.1 Terriglobia bacterium
GTCAATCTCGGCGTGCTTGCCGCCGCCGTCCACGATCGTCGTGTTGTCCTTGTCCACCACGACCCGCTTCGCCTTGCCCAGGTCGGAGAGGACGGTGTTCTCCAGCTTGAAGCCCTTTTCCTTCCAGTCCAGTTCCGAGGGAACGAACAAGTTCACATACAGGCCCTGGCTGTCGCGCCAGTAGATGCTGTCGTTGAGCTTAGAGTACTCCTCCACGCCTGTACCCGTGCAACACCAAAAGGATTTATCTTCCGTGTTGAAAGTTTTCCAGGCGCCCGGCGTCAGCGAGAGGTAGTACTGCGTGTGACCCACCTTCGGCCGAATGGTCCCAATGCGGTGGTTGAGCAGCAAGCGCTCATAGTAGTCAAAATATTTCGGATCCGGGTCCCAACTGTAAAGGTGCCGAGCCAGCTTCAGCATGTTGTAGGCGCAGCAGCACTCCTGGGTGTCTACGGACTTCTTCAATTCCGCCGCCAGCTGGTTCGGCAGAGCAAGCCAAGCTTCGCCATTGCTGGTGCCGCCGGTTACGTACGAGCGGGCGTTTGACACCTCGTAAAAGAAGTATTCCGCCACATCGCGGAACCGCGGGTCGCCCGAAATCTCGTAGCGCCGGGCGGCGGCAATCACTTGCGGAATATGCGTGTTGACGTGCAGCCCACGGAGGTCGTCGCGCCTCATCGCCAGCGGGTTGATGAGGATCTTCTTCTGAAAGCGGTCACCGACCTTGGCCCACTTGTCGTTGTTCGTCACAGCCGAGAGGTTGTACAGCGTCTCTCCGATACCACCGTATTCCGTATTGAGGATCTCCTGCATGTGCTCTTCCGTTTTGGGGGCCGTCCACTCATCGGCCCACGCGCCCATGCCTTCCAGCACCTGGAGAGCCTGCTTGTTGCCTGCGAGTTGATGCATGTCGAGAAGGCCGGCCATAATCTTGTGGATGGTGTAGAAGGGCGCCCACACCCGCTCCCCTTTGTCCAAACGGTCCCAGAAGGTGGTAGGGAAAGCGCTGAGGTATTTGCCGCCCAGTTTCTCCTGGCATTTGGTCAGTTCAGCCACCATGTAATCCGCTTTTGACTTGGCCTCTCGGTCGCCCGTGGAGGCGAACAACTGTGCGCTTGCGCGCAAGGAGTGACCGGTGGAGTGGCCGCGGAGTTCGCTTCACCGCGAGCCGTCGTCGGGCCGCTCCCAGCCGCCCAGCGGCTCCACTGACCCCACAGGCAGTCCGGCGTTGGCGCGAAAGTTGTAGAGCAGTCGGTCGGCTCCGAGCCGCGACATATAGCCGCGATTCCATTCCTGAGCGTCAATGTACACGCTGGGCAGCAGCCGAACCTGCGTCATTGGGAACGGCTCCGCCCTGGCGGGCACATCTTTTCGAGTGAACTCGAGAGGCGCTTCGAAAGGCGGGGTATCGGGTACCAGCCTGCGTCGGCGCCACTCTGCGATCTGGGCGGCGGTAGGCTGCTGCTGGGGATTTGCCTGGGTGTTCTGTTGCGGATTCTGCTGCGCAACCAGCGCCGGGGCGGCTGCCCCTAAGGCACCCATGAGCGCACCGAATTCACGTCGGCTCAAACGCTTAGCCCTGCTTTCGCTGTTCATCGTCTCACCTCTGTCGAAAAGTGTAGCAAGCTCGTTTGCCCCGCTGCCTTCTAGCGGTCGCGGCCCAGTTGCCCGCCTGACCGTCGGTTTGGGATCGCTTGCTCTATGCCACCGGCAATCGTGTTTGCCACCAGAGGCGGGCTCAAGTCAACCGAGATTTCTATGTATAAGGGAATTGCCTTACTTAAGCAAGGCGGCCGCTTCGTGTTTCTTAGCCACCGGCAAGCCCCAGGGTGAAACTCCATGAACGTCCTGAGGCTGCGGTGTCCACTTTGCAGTACCTTTGGTTCTAAAGTTTGGATTCGTTGGATTGGGGTTGAAACGGCGGCTTCCCGTCAGGAATCGCCTGACTTGCCCCACTTGGCGCAAAGTCTGTTTTTCGTTCCCGATCCAGCGAACTACCCACTCAGCATAATTTCCGAGTGCGTCGTCACTCGGGCAGAAGCGATATTTAGCTTCTGCGGGCCCCTAGTCCGAGCCGTTCCATAGTTGGGCGTCTCGTGACGCACAACTGCCCCTCGCGGCCCGTAGCCGAGCGCCTCGGCATTCGAAGCCAATTTTCGATCGCCTGATTCGGTGCAGCCCTGCCACAGTCACCGCAGCAGTAAGGGGGACCGGTCGCGACCATCCATAACCTGAGGTGGCGTTTCCGCTTCCAGTCAGTGAGCGAGTAGCACGACCGTGGTCCGTGGGTTGGCAATGTAGTGATCGGGAGGATCGATGGGGATCTCCTTCCCGGGGTCCGCGAAGTCTGCACCGCTCGGCAGGCTCGTGTCGATGGCGCGGGACCAGCAGCGCGATGGCCCGAGCGGGGGCAACTTCACCCACTGTGGCTCGAAGTAAGCATTGAGGATGAAGAACAGCCGATCGACGTCAAGCTGGGCGCCATCCTCACTGGTATCGAGCTGGTAGCAGAGGGTTCGCGCGGTCTCGTCCCCCCAGCGTGGCTCGCCTCCGTCCGGCGCAAACCAGGTGAGGTCCGGTATGCCATCGGCGTCCAGGTCCTTGCCGAGGAGGAATTTTCGTCGCTGCAGGGCCGGGAAACGTCGGGTGAACGCGATCGCCTTTCGAAAGAACTCGACGAGGTCGCTGTTCCGCAACGCTAAGGTCCAGTCAAACCATCCGATTTCGTTGTCCTGGCAGTACGCGTTGTTGTTGCCCCGCTGCGAACGCGCGAACTCGTCGCCACCTAGCATCATGGGCGTCCCACAGGCGAAGAAGAGATAGCACGCATGGTTCTTCATCATCCATTTGCGGAGGGCCAGGACGATGGGGTCGTCGGTCTCGCCTTCCATACCGCAGTTCCACGAGTTGTTGTCGTTGGCCCCATCCTGGTTGCTCTCGCCGTTGAGCTCGTTGTGCTTCCCGTTGTAGGAGACCAGATCGCAGAGTGTGAAGCCGTCATGGCAAGTGATAAAGTTCACGCTATTGTACGCGGAGCGTCCATCCTCCCCGTAAAGGTCCGCCGATCCACTGAGACGCCAACCCACCTGCGCCAACTGGCCAGGGTCGCCCTTCGAGAAGCGCCGCATGGTATCCCGGAATCGGCCATTCCATTCGGACCAGTCCACTGGGAAATTGCCGACCTGGTAGGTCCCAATATCCCACGGCTCCGCGATCAGGATCGCGCGACTCAGCACGGGATCCTGCGAGACGGTGTCGAAGAAGGCTGCCGACGATCGGAAATAGCCGTCTTCTGTACGACCGAGGACGGAGGCTAGGTCAAATCGGAACCCGTCAACGTGCATCGTTTCGAGCCAATACCGCAATGAATCCATGACCAGGCGTATGACTGCGGGGCTATCGAAATTGAGACTATTTCCGCAGCCCGTATAGTTCATGTAGTAGAAGCGCGGCGCTTCGGCGGGCCCGGTGAGGTGATAGTACGAAAGGTTGTCCACACCGCGAAAACACATCATGGGGCCCAGCTCATTCCCCTCGCCAGTGTGGTTGTAAACGACGTCAAGGATGACCTTGATGCCCGCCCTATGGAGTTCTCGTACCAGCGTCTTGAACTCGGTGACCTGGCAACCTGGCGCCCGTCGGCTGCTGTAAGACGATTCGGGTGCGAAGAATCCGATGGAGTTGTAGCCCCAGTAGTTCGTCAGGCCTCTTTGAAGCAGGAGGTCGTCGACGTAGTATTCGTGGACGGGCAAAAGCTCCACCGCATTGACGCCGAGCCGGGTGAGGTGGGGGATCTTCTCGATAAATCCCAGGTAGGTCCCCGGGGAGCCGACGCCGGAGGAAGGGTGCGCCGTAAATCCTTTGATGTGCACCTCATAAATGACAAGCTGTTCTAGCCCGAGGTCGGGCGAGCGAACGCCTTGCCAGGCGAAGCCGTCGTCGATGACGATCCCCTTCGGCACGATGGTCGCGTTGTCGCGGGTGTCGAGACATCGGTCTCCTGCACCAGGCCGGGGATCGTAAGCAAGCAACAGGTTGTCGAAGTTGCGGAACTTCCCTTCAACTGCTTTGGCGTACGGATCGAGCAGCAGCTTTGAGTCGTTGAAGCGTAATCCCCACTCGGGGCGATGCTCGCCGCGGATCTTGTAGCCGTAAAGCTGTCCCGCTTTCAGCCCTTTAACCTGCCCATGCCAGATGAACTTGTCACGGTCCTGGAGGCAAATAATGTCCGTCGGCTCCCCGCCCGGCGTGTCGAACAGCAGCAGGAATACTTCTGTGGCGTGTTTCGAGTAGATGGCGAAGTTGACGCCCTCTGGGCAAAGCGTGGCGCCGAGCGGAAACGGACTGCCCTTGGTCACCGTCTTGGTGGTACGATGCTCGACTCCCATATTCCCCTCCGGTCTCTAAGCCGAATCTGCGCCCGTGGGACGCGGCATTCGGTCCGGGAGCCTCGTCTGGGCTCCCGGCTGCTGGCAACTATAAACCCGGCCGCCGAGAGCCGGAGCGAAAATGTCAGACTAAGTCGACGTAGAGAGGCGTGCTCGGAAGCGATCCGCTTGGTAGTGTAACTTGCACGCCGAATCGTGCTGCCACTCGAATAATTGCTGCTAAGTCCCTATCCCATCGATGGCTTTTACGTGATCGATTCCGTCGCGATCGGATTCGGAATGAAGAGTCGGCTTCCCGTCCGGAATCGGCTGACTTGCCCCACTTGGCGCAAAGCTTTTTTATCAGGAGGAATCCGCCACGGGCGTCGGCAGGGCCTCTCAGGATATCGACCGACACGTCGCTTGCTGCTAGCCCAAGTTCGTCACGACGGGTAGAATTTTGCTCCTTTTCCCGGCCCGTGATACGCCAAGTTTTTTGTTCTCAGCACGACCTTTCTGAAAAGCCGTGTGGTGAAAACCTACCCTCTTGTTTTTGGCTACCCTGAGCTAGCACTATCGGCAGCGATGTTCTTGCGACCCTACCGTGTGGCTAAGGACGGCAAAGATCACACCCACTAGTCCTTGGTGGAAACGGTCCGCACGTCCGACGGTCCACGCCAGCGGACGGTGTGTTATCTGGGCGAATTGAATTCCTCCGCTCAAGCCCGCTGGCTGAAGAGGGCGGAGGTCTTCAATGAGCAGGGCGAGCGCCAACAGTTGAAGCTGTTTCCTTCGGGCGTGGAAGTGCCGGGGGACGGTTCTGGGAAGGCTTGCTGGATGAGGGAGCCGCCGACGTACCCTGGTCGCCAGTGGCAGCGCTTTTGGCCATCAACCGGTTGTGCTCCCCCGTCGAGCGAGTTGGGGATCGACGAGCGCTGGTATCCGGCGACGGCACTGGATGACTTGTTGGGTTTTCCGGCCGGCACGAGCAACGATGCGCGCTTGTATCCCTGCCTAAATCCATCGGCCGACAGACTGCCGCACAAGACGAAACTGGAGCGGCGTCTGAAGGAACGCTACGGCGAGCTGTTCGGGACCGAATTCGACGTCCTGCTCTATGACCTGACAGCAGCTATGTGGAAGGCCAGGCCGAGAAGAATCCGATGATGCAGTACTGCTACTCGCGCGATCATCGGCCTGACTGCAAGCAGGTGATCCTGGCGCTGATTGTCAACGCCCAAGGTTTTCCCTTGAGCTATGAAACCTCCGACGGTGAGAGGACGGACGTGACCACCCTGGAAGCGGTGATGCGGAGGGTGGAGCGCAAGTACGGGCGGGCGCCGCTACTTGCTTTCTGAAATAGACGTGAAGTACATCTCAAACGCCAGCCCCGCCCTCCACCCGTGCATGATGTGGTTGGAGAAAGATATATAATCATCACGCATTTCGCGTCCGCACTCGCCCTCGGGAACGTCATTCCGGAGGTTTCCGATGTCTCCTTCGGCTACGCGCAGCCCATCTCCAGTTCATGCCTGGGAAGAATCCGTGGTGATCCCGACCTATCGCGTCGAAGAGCCCGATTGCGCGCCACTCTTTTTCAGTGGTCGCGCCTATCAAGGCGCCAAGAGCGCCATCTACCCTTATGCGACTCTGGACCAGGTCACCGACATCCGTGAGGATCGCACCTACCGAGCCGTCTACCTCGAGAACCAGTTCATCAAGCTCTGCGTGCTGCCCGAGATCGGGGGACGCATCTTCTGGGCTGTCGACAAGACGAATGGCTACGACTTCTTCTATCACCAGCACGTTGTCAAGCCCGCCCTAGTCGGTATGTTGGGCGCGTGGATTTGCGGAGGCGTGGAGTGGAACGTGCCGCACCATCACCGCGCAACCACCTTCATGCCAGTCGACTGCACGCTCGAAGAGCAGCCCGACGGCAGCAAGACGATCTGGGTCGGCGAGACCGAGCTTCGCCATCGCATGAGATGGAGTGTGAGCCTAACGCTCTACCCAGAGCGCTCGTACATTGAGGCTGGTGCTAGACTGTTCAACCGCACGCCCCTGGCTCACTCCTTCCTGTTCTTCACGAACTTTGCCGTGCACGCCGGCGAGAGCTATCAGGTGATCTTCCCGCCCCGGACGCAGATCGCGGCCGCTCACGGGAAAGGCCAATTCTCTCACTGGCCGATCTCGCACAGCGTGTTCGATGGCGTGGATTACACGCGCGGCGTGGACGTGAGCTGGTGGAAGAACCATCCTGCGCCCATCTCCTGGTTCGCCTGGCATTGTGAAGAAGATTTCTTCGGCGGGTACGACCATGGCCGTCAGGCAGGCGTCGTCCACGTTGCTGACCACCATGTCGTCTGTGGAAAGAAGTTCTGGGAGTGGGGCACCGGCGCCGAAGGCGCCTTATGGCACCAGATCCTCACCGAGACGGACGGTCCATACCTCGAGCTGCTGGCTGGCGCATATTCTGACAACCTGCCGGACTACACTTGGATTCAGCCCTATGAAGTGAAGGCCTGGAAACAGTACTGGTATCCCTTGCGGGGGATCGGAGGCGTCAAGAATGCTAACCTCGACGCGGCCGTCAACCTGGATGTGAGTTCGAACGGCGTTGCCGGATTCGGTTTCAATGCCACCACAGAATACCGCAGCGCCCAGGCCGTCCTCGAAGCGGGCGAGCAAGTCCTCGTTCGGGAGACCATCGACATCGGTCCGGAGAAGCCGTACTGGAAGGAGATCCCGTTGCCGGCCAGAACAGACCCCCAAAGTCTCAAGGCGGTGCTGTTGGACTCAGCAGGAAAAGAGCTGGCCGCATACAGCCCTGTCAAAGCCAGCGAAGTGCCCATGCCAGAGCCCGTCAAGCCCCCGCCCGCCCCGCAGGACGTCAAGACGATCGAAGAGCTTTACCTCACGGGCCTACGCCTGGAACAGTTCCACAATCCGGTGACGGAGCCATATCCGTATTACGAGGAGGCGCTGCGCCGCGACCCCGGCCACACCCGCACGAATACGCAACTCGGGATCCTTTACTGCCAGCGAGGAAAGTTCCGGGAAGCGGAGGGAAAGCTGGCAACCGCTCTGCGCCGACTCAACTACAATCACACGAATCCACGGGACGGAGAGGCTTCCTACTACTTGGGCGTCGCGCTGGAAGGACAAGGTAAATATGACTCTGCCTACGAGGCCTATTTCCAGGCCGCCTGGAGTGCCGCTTGGAGCGCCGCGTCCTATTACGCGCTGGCGCGGCTTGCTGCACGCAAGGCCGACTTTGCCAAGGCGCTTGAACTCGTCGAAGCTTCGATTTCCACGAACGGCCGGAACTGGGAGGCACGCGACCTCCGCGCAGCAATTCTGCGGCGCCAAGGGAACTACCCTGAAGCGGCGCGCACCGCGCGCCAAGTTCTGGCGGCGGATCCTCTCGACTTCTGGGCCGGCAATGAACTTTACCTTGCGCAAGTTGACGCGGGAGAAAAGGCCGAGGCTGAGCAGACGCTGCAGACCCTCACCCTGCGGATGCACGGCGAGGTCCAATCCTATCTCGAGGTTGCTGTCGACTACGGCGATGCCGGACTGTGGGATGACGCCCTCGAACTCCTCGCACGATTTGTGAATACGGTGCGCGACAAGTCCTCCGTCTATCCCATGGTCTACTACTATCTGGCCTACGCTTCGGACCAACTTGGTAAGCGCGAGGACGCGTCGGATTACTGCCGACTCGCAAGCCAGGCCCCTAGCGACTACTGTTTTCCGTTCCGCCTGGAATCGATCCCCGTGCTGCGTCGTGCGATGGAGGTGAATCCACGCGATGCGCGGGCGCCCTATTACCTCGGGAACCTGCTTTACGACTTGCAGCCAGAAGAAGCTATCTGTGCATGGGAAAAGGCGCGCGCCATGGACGATTCGCTCGCCCTGGTCCACCGCAACCTCGGTTTGGCCTACTGGCGCAGCCACAACGATCTGCCTGCGGCGCTCAAGAGTCTGGAAAGGGCGGTCGCGCTCGCCCCGAGCAATGCGAGGTTCACCTACGAACTTGATGTGGTCTCGGAAGCGGCCAATGTCGCTCCCGAGAAACGGCTGCACCGCCTGGAGGGCAATCAGCCGGGGGTTCTCCGGCGCGACGATGCTGTTTCGCGGGAAGTACGGCTCTACGTTCTGCTCGAGCAGTACGACAAGGCACTTGCTATCTTGACAACGCGGCATTTCCACGCCTGGGAAGGAGGCGGGGAAATTCACGATATCTACGTCGACGCGCACTTGCGAAAAGGCGAGCGACTCTTGCAACAGGGGCAATATCGTCAGGCTCTAAGTGAGTTCGAAGCAGCACGCGCCTACCCCCAGAACCTGGAGGTTGGGGAGCCGTACCGCGACCCGCGTCTTGCCGAGATTGCTTACTACATCGGCCTGGCCCAGGAAGCACTGGGAGAGAGTGCGGCGCGGCAATCGTTTGAGCAGGCCGCAGCCGTTACGGGCACCGGGGGCTTGGAGAATCGCTATTATCAGGGCTTGGCGCTTAAGAAGCTCGGACGCAGCGAGGAAGCAAGCCGTCTGTTCGACGAGCTGCTTCAGGTAGGGAAGGAACTCGAAGGGCGGGCCGACCTAGATTACTTTGTCAAGTTCGGCGAAAGGCAGTCTGACCCGGAGCGTTTGACGCGTGCCCACTACCTCCAGGGATTGGGGTTCCTCGGTAGAGGACAGACTGAAAGCGGCAAGAGCGAATTCCGAACAGTGCTGGGAATTAATGCCAGCCATCTCGGCGCTCGTGCTGGGCTGGCCGCACTTGAGGAAGACCCTTTAGCCAAGATTTCCGGTTAAGCGTCATCTCGCCTCGCTCAAGGGCCGATTACCGAAAACCCGCCCTAGACTTGGAGCAAGAAAGCTGGTCCGATCAGTGATATAGACTCTCCCACTTCCGTTGGTACAGAGTCTCGGGCAGCTCAGAATATCGGCTTCCGAAATAGAGCTTTCGCCCTCCCTCGGAGCAAGCACGGCGAAAGCGGCTACATTCCCATGAACAGCGCCCTTGAGGAAACCCTTCTTCAGCTCCGCGAGGCCGCCCGTTCGACTCTAGTATTCCCCGTTGACCCGCCAGATGGGTGGTTCCCCAGAGTATGCAAAGCGGCCGAAACGCGGATTTCACTCGGCATTGCCTGAGGTGCACTTGCGCCCGCCGCTTGGTATTGGCTGGGGCTGACCTCAGAACGGTTCAGGAACTCATGGGCCACAAGAGCGTCTAAACCACGATGCGGTATGCCCACCTCGGGCCCAAGCACGTGGCCGAGGCGGTTGAACCCCTGATAGGCGCGGCCGCCACTACTGGCAGTGACGCGATTGACGTAGCCTCTTTTGAAGTGGCGAGAGTCGGCTAAACCCAATTGAACTTGGTGCGGAGGGCCGGAATCGAACCGGCACGTCCCTTGCGGGACAAGGGATTTTAAGTCCCTTGCGTCTACCAGTTCCGCCACCCCCGCAGGTTATTGTTTATAAATCACTTGCCCGCCAAATTCCCCTGTCATTTACTGCCTCGGTGGCCATTCTAGATATCATTCGCTTGGAGTCTTTGGGCCGCCATCGCTCTCCGATCGGCCCATGAACTGGCCCACCAGCGCGCAGGAAATCGTATCACAACCTTTCATTGCACAGTTACCTCCTGCGGCACGACTTCACGGTCGACCGGCGTTGTGGCGATCGCCTCGACTGCCTTCCTGAGGTACCCCGGCGCGAGGTGCGCGTACCGTAGGACCATGTTGATCGTCGTGTGACCCAGCAGGTCCTTGATCGTCGGGAGCTCAACCCCCTTCATCCGTAGGCGCGACGCGAACGTGTGCCGCAGGTCGTGCCACGTGAAATCGTTGACACCCCCTGCTGCGACTGCCTCGTCAAACCAGTCATAAGTTGCCCAGTACCCATCTTTCCCCATCCCACCGGGGCAGACAAGGCCGGAGTTATCACCTCGTCCCTTGAGCTTGGCGAGCGCCGCCATCGCATCGGAGTTCAGTGGGACGTGGCGCTTCTTATTTCCCTTGCCTTTCACGACTGTGAGAATGCCGTTAATCAGGTCAACGTCGTCCCATCGCAGCGAATACTGCTCGCCCTTGCGTATGCCGGTGTGCAGCGCGATGTCGAACTCCGGCTCGCGCTCGGGCGACAGCTCGCGAATCTTTGAGCGAACTCTAGACTCCTCGTCCTCGGTCAGGTACCGGACGCGCTCATTGTTTTCCTTTTTTGTGCTGACGAGTCGGGCCGGATTGGCGAGCACCTTGTTGTCCTGCATCGCGAGTTTGAAGATGGCTGATGCCGCCGCCCGGAAGCGGTTGAGCGTTGATTGTGCCAGTCCGTGCTCCTTGAACCGATGACCCCGGTGTCGCAACCGATTCAACTCTCGCTCAATGTCCTGCGGTGTGATATCTGCGGCGTTTCGGTTTGAGAACCAGTCCGCAACGAGCGCGAGCTTTCCGGGATGACGGCCTGACTCCTTGGCACGGTTGATCGCATCCTGCGCGATGTCAGAGAACTTAACTCCCTTGCGACGGTTCTCGGGGAACAGCTTTCCCTGAAGGATCTCGTCCTTTCGCCTTCGGTACAGGTTGAGGGCCGCCGATTTTGACCCAGCCTTCTCGACGCGCCTCCGGCCCGTCGCGTCAACGTAGCGCGCGTACCAGACGCCGGGATACTTTTCGAACGCTCCCTTGCCGTATCGTCTACGATGTCCGACCTTGTCGGGCATAGGTTCCGCCTCCTCGTTCATGACGTCCTCCTTTACGATCACAAACTCTCAGCCTGTGATCGGATCATTTCCTTACCCTGCGATGTGAGCTTGCCCATCTCCGTTAAGAATCCCTTCCTGACGGCCTGTGTGAGCCAGTTCCGGCTGATCCGTTTCTCGGCCCACCGCCCTCCCGTGCGCTGGTCAACCCACGCCTTCCAATCATCTTTGGGTTTTTGCTCGACCAGGAGTTGCGCGGCCCGCGCGAGCTTTTCGGTGTAGAGACTTACTCGCCTCCGTTGAACGGTTAGGGCGACGGCGCAGGAGCGTGAGCAGAATCGCTTATTCCGGTGGCCAAACTTGTTGATGAAGTAGCGCTTGCACCGGTCGCAGCGCAGGATCGCGTTGACGCCCAATTCCCGGGTGAGGTTTAGGAACTTCAGGAACAGCGTAGCCGCGTAATCCTCCGGCGTCGTGGTGTTAATCATCAAAGCGACGGGCGTGCCCATGTAGAGCTTCCAAGGTGTGTGCTTGCGCACGAACGCCTCATCTTTCAGTACGACCTTTGTCCGCTCCACCGATCGCTTAAAGCGTCGGTATAGCTCAGGGGCTGCCCTTGGCAAGTCACTGGACCGGCGCCACGCCTCAACATATTCGCGAACTTGATGGGTCACGCGCCGTCCTTCCTCGACTGTCGGAAATGCCGGCCGGTCGTTCAGCAACGCACGTAGGACGTGCAGGTCCTGTTGGATTCCCGCCAGTTGCCCGTTCAGCGCCTCGACCACGTCAAGCAGCTCGCGGTGTCTGCGCTTTAATTCATTTCGTTGCATGCAAATATAGTAATACAGGCTCTGAGAGTTGTAAACCGCTTTTTGCCCTTGCTGAACCTTTATGAACAGAGGCACCGGTTTCAGTAACGGCACAAAGACGGTAATACGAACTTACGGGTATGTGTCTTATTTTCCGTTGTACCTTTCTTGGGCGGGGTTGTAAATTGGTTTCCGGAGGCGCAAGGCCATGATTGAGGCTGAGGTAAAGACGACGATTCCCGTCGAGCGGTTGAGCTTCTCGATCGCGGAGGCGGCCGCCGCCTCCGGCCTTTGCGGCCGGACGATCGTGAATTACATCAACGCGGGCCGGCTCCGGGTGCGCCGCAAAGGGCGACGCGTCCTGGTGATGCGCCAGGATCTGGAACGGTTTTTGAACCGCGACGACCCCGTCGTCAGGTGGAAACCCAACGGTTACGGAAGGTCGAGGAAGGCTGAGCGTAAGTGACAAGATCGTTGAACGTTCGTTGATCCCGGTCAGAAGAAGATGAGAGAATGTCGAGACCCATCACGGATGAGAGCCCACCAGGTAAGATCCCTGCTGAACTCTTGTTTCTCGTCGAGCAGGAGCTCCCGGTCTTTCCTCTCATAGGGGTAACCAAGCAGCCGCACAAGAAGGGTTGGCAGCAGAGCGCCTCCCGGAACGTAAAGGAGATCGCCCGCTGGCATGCACACTATCCCGGTTGTAACTGGGCCGTCGCCATTCCCAACGATGTGATCGTCCTTGACCTTGACGGTCCTGAAGGCTTGGCGACCCTCGCCGTTCTCGAAAAGCAGTTCGGCCCGTTTGAAACACTCCAGGTCGCCACCGGCGGCAACCACGGTGGCGAGCACATTTACTTTCGCGCGCCCGGTCACCGCCTCAAGAACGGCCCGAACGGCCTCAAGGACACACCGGGCCTTGAGCTGAAAGTGCACGGCGGACTCGTGGTGGTGCCGCCGTCGTGCGTCGTGAAACCCTACGCCTATCTCAAGCAGGTACCCATCGCACCGGCCCCGCACGAGCTGCTGGATTTTTTGGCGCAGGGTCGAAACGGTGACCGCATCGAACAGCAGTCCCAGGTTCCCACGATCGATGGACCGATCCCCGAGGGCCAGCGCGATAACACCCTGACGAGTCTCGCGGGAACAATGCGCCGCCGGGGGATGTCGAAGGAGGCGATCCTTGCAGCGCTCCTTGAGGAAAACAAGCGGTGCGATCCGCCGTTGCCGGGCACTCAGGTTGAAAAGATCGCGCGATCCGTCGCGCGATATGAACCCGACCTGACCGGCCTGCTGATGCATCGCACGGACCTGGGGAATGCCAAATTCTTCACCGACCAGCATCGCGACGTCATTCGATATTCTCCGGGACAAGGCTACTTCTGTTACGACGGGAGGCGCTGGGTGAGGGGCAACGAGGACTTGTGTCTCTGCCTTGGCCGCGAGTCGGTCTCCGCCATGTATGAGCTGGCGATCAAACTCACGGACAACGATCAGCGCGCAAAGTTATTAAGGCATGCTCTGGCGGCCGAAAACCGTGAGCGCCTCCTGGCGATGATCCGGCTTGCCCGGTCTGAAGAGGGAATCATTGTCGAGTCCGACGTCTGGAACCGTAATCCCTGGCTGTTGAATGTTGCGAACGGGACGCTCGACCTGCGCCGGGATTCGTTCGGACTGCACGAGCACAGGCCTGAGGACTTTATTACGAAGATCACGCCGGTTGCATATGATCCCGTCGCGCCATGCCCACGGTGGCATCAATTCCTTGCGCGAATCTTGCCGGACGCGTCAAAGCGTGAGTACCTTCAGCGCTTTGCAGGCTACGCACTGACTGCCGATGTCTCGGAGCAGTGTCTCCTCCTATCACAAGGTGGGGGCGCGAATGGGAAGACGACCTTCCACAACGTCCTCTACCGTCTCCTGGGTGAGTATGCGCTCAAGGCATCGTTTGACACTTTCCTGTACAAGAGATTTCCAGGAATCCGCAACGACTTGGCGCGTCTTGCTGGCGTGCGGGTTGTCATTGCGACCGAGGGACCTGAAGGCCAGCGCCTGGACGAAAGCCTGGTCAAGGAGCTCACGGGCGGTGACCCTATCACGGCGCGGTTTTTGTACCACGAGTCTTTCACCTTTGACTTCGCTGGAAAGATTCTTCTCTCAACCAACTACCGGCCAAGGATCGACGATACTTCACACGCCATGTGGCGGCGAATCCGTCTGATCGAGTTCAACGTCCAGATTCCCGAGCGCGAGCAGGACAAGCACCTCCTCGAAAAGCTGCTCGCCGAGCTGCCGGGTATCCTGAACTGGGCGATCGAGGGCTGCCTCAACTGGCAGGAGAAGGCGCTAGAACCTCCCGAGGTAGTCACGCAGGCCACATTAGACTACCAGTCCGAGTCGGACGTTCTCGCGGAGTTCATTGAGGATCGCTGCGTGATCCACGAGACCGCACGCGTGGCCGCCAAAAGGCTTTATGCAGAATATCAGGATTGGGCGCGTGCGAGGGAACTGCGATGGACGCTTTCAAAGCCTGACTTTAATACGCGCCTGCGTGCGAAATTCAAGTCGACGAAGCCGCAGAACGCCTTGACGTGGCATGGCATCGGTGTGCGCGCGCCAGAGATTGACCAACAGAAGGAGACTGGTCCTGACGAACTTTGAGCTTCCGGGTCGTCCGCCCGGCCCTCGACAGCCGCGGCTCACGGGGCGGGTCTCACCGCGCCTCGCGGACTCTCCCGCCCCGGCCCGGAACCGAAAACATGGACATGTGAAAATGAGGATCGATGGACGTCTCAGTAGAGAAGGGAAAGATCCTTGAGGATTTCAATGAATTCAGAGCACTCGGAATCGCCGATGACGCGGCGGCGCTGTTGACGGTGGCTGTTGCGGCCGAGGCAGTTGCGCGAAGGATCGAGCTACACCTTGAGCGTTTGGGCGGGAGGTAACGCATGTCCGGCAGGGAAGGCCAGTGCGCCGCGTGCTCGCACGCTGAAGCGAGAGAGATTAACCTCGCGCTCGCCAGGGGGACGCCCATCGCCGAGGTCGCGCGCACGTTCGGCGTCTCGTACGGCATCATCACGCGCCACGCGCGCGAGCACGTCCCAAAAACGCTTGCGCTCGCACAGGAGCGGCTGGCGCTCGCCGACTCCGACGCGCTCGCCCGGACGTTCAACGACCTGTACGCGAAGGCGCACGAGCTGCTGGCGCGGTGCGAGCAGGAGGGCGACACGCGAGGCGCGATCGTCGCGCTGCGCGAGGTCGTCGCGATAGTCGATATCGGGGCGCGCGTCGCGCAGACCGTCGCCGAGGCGACGAGAAGGTCGCCCGGCCAAATCAACATTCGGATCTTTTACGACCAGCTCACCGACGCGCGCGTCGCGCGCGACGGACCGGGGCACGCGCGACCTAAACCGATTGACGAGCCTCAGGAGCCGGACGAGCCGCCTAAGAAGCTCATCAACTGAACGTGGGAGGGCGCACGACGATGGCGAAAGATACTGTTTTGCACGGAGGTTCGATCTACATCGACGGTCGAGGGAACATTCTGACGTTTCCCGGCGGGCTGACGCGCACGGAGACGCTGTTCATCGCGCACAACGTTTCGCGCGCGCTCAACGGCGAGGAGACTGAAGAGCTGTTCGACGCGTTCGTCAAGTTCGCCGCGTCGCGGGGAATCAGCCTTTTCGAGAAGGACGCATGACGAAGATCGAATGTGTGCTGCCTGAGCGCATCGAGGCGCTCCAGCGATCGTCAGCAGTGTGACTCAGTTAAGCGTAAGAGGTTGACGTGACGGAATCAGGCAAGCTTTACCCGGTCATAACTTATGAAACGGCCCGGTCCACAAGACGGCCAGCTGATTACAGTGTTCCCGAAGCACCGCCCCCGCGAAGGGAAGCCGGAATGAGGGCGAAGCCTTCACTTCACGCTCACCGATCCTGCTACGTTCCAGTGCGAACTGTCACGAGATTCCTAATTACGTCCAGCAAAAGAAGCGGTAAGGGGAAAGCTGCAAGCGGGAGTCCAATGACAGCCGCTATCGCAGAGACCCTGAAGTTGCTCCTTCCAATTCTTGCTTCAGCCAATGTCAATGTTCACTTCACTTGGGATGTCATGTACAATTTCCGCGACATTTGGCCTTTCACTTGAGGCATCAAATGAGGGACTTGGCTCCCGCACCTTTACTTTGGCAAACAACGTGAAACGGACGAGAACACTCGTGCGACATCGGAAGCGAAGCAAAGCTCAGATTAGTTTCAACATGTCACATGTCAGGAGCACGGGATCGGAGATCGAACTTGTAATGTCGGTTGGTTTTTCCCGCTCAAAGAAGTCGGGCAAGTGACACAGAGTCAAACCTATCTTTCCCACTCTCTTCCCATGCTGCGGGGGGGATGGGGGTCTATTTTCTATATGCTCCCTCGCCGTGACCGGGGATGCAAACACGCGCGCGAGGGCGCGAAGTTAGGTAGGGGGAGGGGTGCCAGCACAATGCTATAGCCAAAGCCGGTGGTGCAACACTGGCCCCGTGCGCGACCGCCATTCCAGAGAGCAATCCAAGGACGAATCATGCCAGGCGAAATTGAGCCCTTTCTGACCAACAAGGAGGTCGCCGCGATTCTTCGGATACACCCGACGGTGGTGGACCGCATGGCGAGGCGAGGTGATATTCCCGCCTTGAAGGTGGGTAAATTCTGGCGCTACCGCAAATCGGAGCTTGCTGCCTGGAAAGGGTCGGGGATACAATCAGCCCGCCAACCGTGCCGCATAGAAACTTCGTTCTGAAGGGAGGGACTATGCAGGCACGATACCAGTACGGAAATCTGACGATCCGCCAGAGGAGGAAAGGGCTGAACGTTTGGCAGTTCCGCTGGCTGGAAAACGGAAGACCCAAATCCGTGTTGATTGGAACGGTTGAGAAATACCCGGCCAGGGCGGGCGCGGAAAGAGCTGTTGAACGCCTCCGCATCAAGGTTAACGCCCAAAACCCCCAACAACAATTTCACTTCGTCACCGTTGGGGCGCTGATAGATCGCTTCATGGAGGATTACGCGCCGAAGCACTGCCGAAGGCATATGCAGCGAAACTACCGCAGCCTCCTTGAAACGCATATCAGGCCGAGGGGGGAACGGAATTCCTCGAGCGGGTCAAGACTATCGCCCTCGAGGACTGGCTTGAAACCGACCCACATTTCCAGCAGGTCAAGTCTCACGTTCGCAACCTCATGCACACCCTGTTTCAGGCCGCGATCCGCTGGGAGATGATAGAGCGCAACCCGGTTGACCTCGTGCGGCAATCGAGCAAGCGCATGAAGACGCCGCGCGTTCTCACGCCGGCCGAATTCAAGGTGTTAATAGGGCAACTCGCGGAACCCTTCAAGACGATGGTGATCACCATTGCCTGCCTGGGCCTCCGGGTTTCTGAACTCGTCGGTCTCAAGTGGGCAGACGTGGATTTCGAAAACCTCACGGTCAACGTGCAGCGCAGCTTTGTACGCGGAGTCCTCTATCCCACCAAGACCGACGCCTCGGCGAGCATCTTGCCGATGGATTCGGGCTTGGCCGAGCTACTTCTTCGGCACAAAGCGGCTACACCCTACCCAGCAGATTCGGATTTCATCTTCGCGGGCGACGGCGGCGGCCCGCGTTGGCCCGAGTCGATCCTTGCCGATCACATCAAACCGGCGGCGGTGAAAGCAGGGATCGGAACCTTCGGCTCGCACACCTTCAGGGGCACCTACTCAACGCTCTTGCACGCACTCGGAACCACGCCGGTCGTACAGAAGGAACTGCTGCGTCACGCGAACATTCAAACCACGCTCAACGTGTACACTCAGGCGGTGAGCGCAGACAAGCGAGATGCGGCCTCGAAGGTCGGCGATGTTCTTTGCAGGATGTGACTTGTACGAGTCTGTACTTTTCGGAAAGGCCCTACTGATGCCATGCCGTTCAAAACGTTGGTGGATCTGGAGGGGTTCGAACCCTCGACCTCATGACTGACAGTTGAGCATTCACAACGAAAGAACAGCATACACCAAGCGATGCGAGGAGAGATAACACGCGAGAAAAAGGGTATTCATGCTGGTCTGAGCCGTGTCGCGTCTCTTTTCGTCTCTCTCGCTCGCGGCAAGTAGTGGTCAGAGAGGATGGTCATAGCCAAAGCGTCCCGCCCTCTTCCGCGAAGCCTTCGTTTTCCGCACCCCGTGATCTTGCTCTCAAGGGGTTATTCGTCTGCCTTGTGGGACGCGCGAGCGACTGTCCCTAAGATTGTCCCGGCAAACGGAGCGGGTGGCTTTCGCGTTTATTGGGCTCAGAGACGCGCGACGGACTGAGTTGATACACCGGGGCAGGGTGTGGGCGAGAAAATCGCTGCCAGGCGGCAAAGGGTCACAGGGCGGCCAATGCGTTGCCGTCTCGAGGCTGACTAAGAGGCGCTCCTATTAGCTTCGGCGTGAAGTGCCCCTCGTGGAGCGCCGTTTTAGATTCCGCTTGGCCCGTTTCTTTTCCCGGTGCATGGAAGTTCCACGCTTGTCCTGCCGGCTCCTCGGCCCCTTCAGTTCTTCCGTGGGTGCGAAGCAATGCTCGGATTCGGCTGCCTCAGGATCGGTTATCAAGCCCGGGATCGGTTCGGAGTTGGGCTTCACAATGTCAACCATGCGGGCAGGCTAACGTGCTTGGTGGAGCGGAGCGGCGGAATATAGTAGCTTACAGAAAACGGCAACTCGCCATTTCCCGCTGAACCAGGGCATATGCTCCTTCGGGGTCTCAGATGGCATTCAAGACCTCCGACAGATTGAGCAATCCTGGTCGTTTACACGCCCATTTCGCACTGTGGTACGGTCGCTGTCAAGCTCTTTCTCGCAGAGCGCGGGATTCTAAGCGATTTACGTGCGAAATCCCCTGGAGTTTGAGCCGATTATGGCCGATCTCGTGGGCCCGCCACAAGTTTCGCATAGCAGAACACCAGAGAGTTGCGGGAAGCTCCTTGACCGCCTTTGGGGCTTCAGAGTATGAGAAATGGCGAGCCCAAGCCCTAGGCGTCTTTGGGAAGTCAATCGTGCGCCCAAACAAGGTGTGCTTAAGGTAGACATTCAACCAAGGGCTGCCTGGCGTCATCGCATTTTCGCGTATGGTCCACAAACCAACATGTCGCCAAACGAGCCGAGTCTGGGCGTTGGTTAGTCGCGATATCGATAGGGGTTACGGCTTGAGCTAGAGGTTACAATCAGCAAGCGTTTTGCGAAGAGGTAGTGAGGGCAGCGGACGCAGCGTATCGCTGGCTCCCGTTGCATACACGAGCAGCGAGTGCCGAGGAGGTTCATATAGTGAGCACGTGCCGAGGCTGGGACTAAGGCTTGAGGGCAGCATCCGTTTGGAGGGAAGCGGCTAAACGCTCGTGCTCAGCTTTGTTTTCGAGGCGTTCGGGCTTTCTCGCTGTTCCGCATTGCTGTTACGACCGTCACCGAGGAGGTTCAAACAATTCATGGCCTTGCATTCTTCTAAGTCATCAACTCGTATCGACGAAACTGTCGCCGCAGCATTGGACGGCCTCCAAATCGAGCTGCCCTCGTGGGGATTCGCCGATACCGGGACCCGGTTCGGCAAGTTCTATCAACCGGCAGCCAGGACGATCGAGGAGAAGTTCTCCGACGCCGGCCAGGTGCACAAATTCACCGGCGTCTGTCCCACCATCGCCTTGCATATCCTCTGGGACGTACCGGAAGGGACCGAACCGTCGGAGGTCAAGAAACTCGCCAAGCGCTACGGGGTGCAGCCCGGCTCAATCAGCCCCAACGTGTTCCAGGACCAGATCTACAAGCACGGGTCGTTGTGCAACGAGCAGGAATCAGTACGCCAGCACGCGTTGCAGCACATCCTGTACTCCGTAAGAATTGCGCGTGAGCTCGGCTCGCGTGACATCACGCCCTGGTTCGCCGACGGCTCCAACTTCCCCGGTACGGCCAATATTCGCGCCCGCAAGCAATGGCTGGCAGAAGGGTTGAAGCGCACCCACGATGCACTGGGTCCGGACCAACGATTGCTTCTGGAATACAAGCCGTTCGAGCCGGCGTTCTATCACACGGACATTGCCGACTGGGGCATGGCACTTGTGCTCGCCCGTGCCGCAGGACCCAAGGCCCGTGTGCTTGTCGATACGGGACACCATTACCAAACTCAGAACATCGAGCAAATCGTTGCCTGGCTGCTGGACGAGGACATACTGGGAGGATTTCACTTCAATGATCGCCGCTATGCCGACGACGATCTTACGCTCGGCTCCATCGACCCTTATCAGGTCTTCCGAATCTTTGCCGAGATCCGGTTTTACGAATGGGAGGCCGGCAGGCGCACAGACATCGCCTACATGGTAGATCAGAGCCACAACCTGAAAAACAAGATCGAGGAAATGATCCAAACCGTGATGACCGCGCAGGAGCTTTACGCCAAAGCCGCCCTGGTTGACTTTCCAACTTTAGTCGTGGCGCAGCAAGAACAGCGGCTGATCGACGCAGAGGATATTTACAAAGACGCGTTCAGCACGGACGTTCGCCCCGCCGTGCGCGAGTGGCGCACCGCCAAGGGGCTGGCGCAGGATCCTCTGGCAGCGTTCCGTGAGAGCGGGTACATGGAACGAATTGTTCGCGAGCGCACGGGGCGCGCCGCCACCGCCAGCAGTTACGCGTGACAGGCCCGCGCCCCTCGGCGTTCAACCGTGCCGAGACGGCCCCTGCCGATTGGAGCACCGGCTCATGTTGATTTCTGCGTAACCGAACCATGGATACCCTCCATTGTGCAGCCATTGACCTTGGTGCCGGGAGCTGCCGGGTCTCCCTTGCAGAATGGGATGGAAGCACCGCCAAGGTCAGCCTCGTGCACCGCTATCCGAATGGGCCGGTTGAGCGCAACGGCCACCTCTACTGGCGACTCGATCAGCTTTGCGAAGGAGCTCGCTCCGGGCTTTACCTATGCGCCGAAAGCGTGTCCGCGACGAAGGGGGTAATCCATTCCGTCGGTGTCGACGGCTGGGCGGTGGACTATGTCCGGCTCGATGCGAAAGGCAGGCCGTTGGGTGATCCCTTCTGTTATCGCGACGCGCGCACCGAAACCGCAATGCCGGAAGTCTGGGAACACATCGGCAAAGAGCGGCTTTACGAGCTGACGGGCATACAGTTCTTGCGCTTCAACACTCTATACCAGCTTTACGCTGACCAGCGAGAGAGCCTTGAGCCTGCCACGCGATGGCTGAATATCCCTGAATACCTGCTCCACTGGCTTTGCGGCCTGGCGGCGGGCACAGGGGTAGCCGAATACACCAATGCGACACATACCCAGATGATCGACGCGTCAACGCGCAACTGGTGCAACGAGATCTTCGAAAAGGCGGGCCTTGATCGTTCCGCGGCGCCGCCGATCGTGATGCCGGGAGCGCCTCTCGGGCCGCTCCAAGCCGGTTTCGATTCGCTCGCCGCATACGCGGGCACGAAAGTAATCGCACCTGCCTGTCACGATACAGGATCCGCTGTGGCTGGCATCCCGGACACAAATAGTGATTGGGCCTTCATTAGCTCCGGCACGTGGTCTCTGGTGGGTACCGTCTTGAACCAACCGTGTACCTCAGCCTCCGCATTACGCGAGAACTTCACGAATGAAGGTGGGGTCGGAGGCACGATCAGATTCCTGAAGAATGTCAATGGCATGTGGTTGCTGGAGGAGTGCCTCCGTGCGTGGCACACCGCAGGCGGCCGCTCCTGGACGCTACCCGAGTTGATTGCCGAGTGCGCGCGGAGGCCTGTTGCCAAAACGATTTTTGGCGTCGATGCACCTGAGCTCATTGTTCCCGGGCACATGCCTTCGAAGATTAACCGTGAGCTTGAGAAGGCCGGTCACGGGCCGGTTTCGGAAGACACGGAGCATGCCCCAGAGATGGCCAATGTCATCTTTGTGAGTCTCGCCACTCGCTATGCAGAAGTTTTGAACTCGCTCCAGGCGGTAGCGGGGTGCAGGTTTCGCCGTCTGTACGTGGTGGGTGGCGGCAGCCAGAATAAGTACCTCAATCGCCTCATCGCCGAGCACACAGGGCTCGAGGTCAAGCGCGGTCCAGTGGAGAGCTCCACGGTGGGCAATCTCGCCATTCAATTTGCAGTGGTGGAGAAGGGGAATACGGAAGTTACGCGGATTGACGTCGCTCGGTGGGCCGCCCGATTGATTCACTCTTTGTCAACTTAGGGACGTCACAGCGGCTGGGGGGACATTGAACGAAAACCCCGGGTTCGGTCTAGGGCTGGTCCTTCTTGGAGGATTCCCGCGAGGGAGCTTCGCGCTTCCCACGAAGCGCATGCTTCGCTGGCGCTGGGAGAATACTTGGTTGGTCTATTCCGTCGCTGGCATGATTCTTCTCCCCTGGGCAGTGGCATTGGCGAGGGACCCATACTTCGGCGAGGTAATACACCAGGCGCACGGTGCCGCCATCGCGGAAGTAGCCCTCTTCGGGTTCGGCTGGGGCGTGGGCTCTACACTCTTCGGTCTGGGCATCAGCCGGATGGGCATGGCGCTTCGTTTCGCCACTGTTCTGGGAATCAAGGCACCGCTTGGATCACTGTTGCCGCTCCTGGTGCACCAGCCGCAGCAGCTATTCACGCGGCAGGGCTATGCATTAGTGGCGGGGCTGGTGCTGGTGATCCTGGGCATCGTCCTTTGTTCGGTTGCTGGCCGCTGCCGCGAACGCGAGCTGTCTGTTCAACCCATGCAACTCGGCGGTGCGGGCTTCTGGCTGGGATTGGTGATTTTCGTCCTCTTAGGAATCTTCTCCGCCATGCTAAATTTCAGCTTCGTCTTTGGCAAGCAGCTACAACAGCTGACGCTCGAAGCGGACGCCAAGCCCACGATGGCTTCAACTCTGGTCTGGGCACTGGCCCTGAGCGCTGGCTTCCTCGCCAACGGCGGATATTGCGCGTGCCTGCCGCAGAAGAACCGCACCTGGGGCTTACTGACCCAAAGAGGTATTCCCACCTCTTATTGGCTGGGACCCATGCTGATGGGGATCGTTTGGTTCTTCGGCATTGTGGCCTACGGAATGGGTGCCACCGACCTTGGCGCTCTTGGGGCTGTGCTCGGTTGGCCGGCGTTCATGGCAATGAATATCATCACGGCAAATGTCTGGGGAGCGGCAACCGGAGAATGGAAGGGCGCGGGCTCCCGCACCTACGGCTATTCTTGGGCCGGGATCGTCGTACTGCTGATAGCAATCTACGTGATCTTAGGCGGAAGCAGGACCTAACCAGTGAAGATGCAGAACCTATCGAAGGGCAGTCAGGTGACTCGTCGTACGGCGACGGGGACTGTCACAGCGAGCCCGGAGGTGTGGATCGCCGCCGAAA
>JAIQGH010000188.1 GCA_020072655.1 Terriglobia bacterium
GCAAGCGAACTGGATTAAGGACCAGCTTTGCCGCGCCGGGCACGAAGTCGACATTCGCATCATCAAGACCACGGGTGACAAGCTGCTCGACGCGCCCCTCGCGCAGTCAGGGACGAAAGGCCTGTTCATCAAGGAAATCGAAGAGGCTCTGGCGGCGGGGTCTATCGATCTGGCTGTCCATAGCCTGAAGGATCTGCCGACTGACCAGCCCGCGGGTCTGGTCGTCGCCGCTGTGCCGGAGCGCGAGGACGCCCGGGACGTTCTCATGACGCGGGATGGAAAGCGGTTTTCCGAGTTGCCTTCCGGGGCGCGCCTGGGCACGAGCAGCTTGCGCAGGCAATCACAACTTCGGCGGCTCCGGTCGGACCTCGAACTCGTTCCGCTGCGCGGCAACCTGGATACGCGGCTGCGCAAACTCGACCGCGGGGATTGCGAGGCGCTGGTGCTGGCCGCTGCCGGCGTGCATCGCCTGGGGTTGCGCAGCCGGATCACCGCCTACTTTGCGCCCGACGAAATGTGCCCCGCGGTTGGCCAGGGTGCGCTGGCGATCGAAATCCGCGCCGATGCTTCGCCCGTGGCAGAGGCGGTGGCGTTTCTCGATCATGAAAGCACTCATCGCGCCGTGTCCGCTGAGCGCGCCATGCTGCGCGCCTTGGGCGGCGGCTGCCAGGTTCCCATCGCCGCGTACGCCGTCGCGGAAGACGCTCGGTTGAAACTCTTTGGAGTAGTTGCCAGCCCCGACGGCAGCCAACTGATTCGCGCCGCGGGGACCGCGTCCATGAGCGATCCGGAAAGCCTCGGCGCGCGCGTTGCGGACGATTTGCTGCGACAGGGCGCGCGCAGAATTTTGGAGCTGGTGTAAGGGCAGGGCTTGTCCCCGCCCGGTGCTGAACCAAGAGAGGCGCGGCAAACCGCGCCCCTACGATGACCATTGGGGATGATGTGGTGAAGGGCCGCGATCAACTCGCTTCGTCCGAGCGGTCACCGCTCTTGGGAAAACGCATCGTCATCACCCGAGCGCGCGAGCAGGCCGGCGCCCTGCGCGAAGCGCTCGCGGCCCTGGGCGCGGAGGTCATCGAACTCCCGACGATTGAGATCCGCGACCCGGCCTCGTGGGAACCGCTGGACAGCGCCATCCATAGACTTGAGCAGTTTCAGTACGTGCTCGTAACCTCAGTCAACGGTGTCCGCAGCTTTGTTGCGCGCCTAAAGGCCTGCGGGCGCGATGTCCGGGACTTGAAGGGATTGACGATCGGAGCCATCGGCCCGGCTACGGCGGCGGCGTTCGCCAAAGCCGGCGCCAAAGTCGATTTTGTGCCGACGGAGTATCGGGCGGAAGGGCTTCTGGAGGCGCTCGCTGGCCACGACCTGCGCGGCAAATCTTTCCTGATCCCTCGCGCCAAAGTCGCCCGCGACCTTGTCCCGCGCGTGCTCGAAGATCGCGGGGCGCGCGTCGAAGTCGTCGAGGCTTATGAGACCGTCGCGCCGCAGTACGCGGCCGAGGAACTGGAACGGCTGATGACTCCGCCGCCCGACGCGATCACGTTCACCAGTTCATCCACTGCCGCGAATTCCGCCCAGCTCTTCGGCGACCGCCCGCTGAAAGAGTTGCTTGGTACAACCGTGATCGCTTCCATCGGCCCGGTCACTTCAGAAACGCTTCGCAAATTGGGGCTTGAAGTCACCGTCGAAGCCAAAGAATCCACCATCGCGGGCCTCGCCGAAGCCCTCAGGCGATATTTCCAGCCACGATAAGCTGCAACGGCCCTGTGTTGCCGGCGAGTAGGGGAGCGCTTCGCGCTCCCGCGGGCCCCGTGCCACGTCTTTCCCCGCAGAGTTTCCCTTGATACGGCGCGTGTGGTGCTGGGACGGGGCGGGAGCCCGGAGGGCTCCCCTACACTAGAGGTTTAGCAACTCGCGCAGGCGGCGGGTCTGCGCGCGGCTGACGGGGATTTCGGTCTGCTTGCGGTCATCCATTTTGAGCTGATAGGTGCTCTTGAACCAGGGAACGACTTCCTTGATGCGATTGATGTTGACGAGAAACGACCGGTGGGCGCGCCAGAAGATGCTGGGATCGAGGTTGTTCTGCAACTCCTCGACGGTGCGGAAATTCGACTGCCCTTCGAGTTCGCGCGTAACAATGGTGATCACGCCGTCTTCGATCGAGGCATAAATGATGTCGTCGGAATTCACCAGGACGAGGCGCCCAGCGCTCTTTACCAGGAGTTTGGTTTTCTGCGCAATTGGCCGCTCTTCGACGAGCTGCACCAGCCGCTCGAGTTTCTGAGCGGCCGGTTCGGAGCTCTCCAGCTCGCGGCGCACCCGGGCCAAGGCCTTCTCCAGGCGGGGCCGAGCGATGGGTTTGAGCAGATAATCGATGGCGTTGACCTCGAACGCCTGGACCGCGTAGTGGTCGTAGGCGGTGGCAAAAACAAAGAACGGCAGCCTCGCCTTCTTCTCCAGCAGCTTTTTGATAACACCGAATCCGTCCAGGCCGGGCATCTGCACGTCAAGAAACACCACCTGGGGAGCCAGCTCCCGGATGAGGTTGACGGCCTCGACGCCGTTCGATCCTAGCCCGACAACCTCGACATCCGGAAGACCCTTGAGCAGGAATCCCAGCTCGTCCCGCGCCGGCTGCTCGTCATCCACAATCAATGCCGAAATCTTCATTCGCCGCTCTTCTCCTATCTTGCGTTGTATCCCTCGGGGAGTGTTCCAGTATACCAGTCCTCGCCCCTGCGGTGGGTAGCTCGGTCGCCAGCCAGGGCGGATCGAAGACGCTGCGGAGGCAGGCTCCAGGGCCGAATTCAGTTGGGGCTGCGGGGATAGCAGAGACGAGAAGGGAGCGTGTCTGGCGCCTTAGAACACTGCGACGGAAATCCGCATTGTGCCGCCGTGCGCCCGGTTCGTTGCAGGCGAAACGAGCAGGAAGCTGGCCGCGCCGCTTCGCTGCCGGTCCGTGTCCCCCCAGACTCCAAGAACCTCCGGGTGATTGGTCCGCGGCGCAAGGAACGAGAACGCGGCGGCCTGTGCTTCCATTTGACGCAGACTGAAGTAATTCGGATCTTTCGCGCCGAGCGAATGAGCTTCTCCCTCTTCCCACTCATAGCCGACGCGGTAGGTCCGTCCTTCCAGGAGCCTCCAATCCAGCAGGACGTGGAGTGCCGACTGGTTGGGCTCAGTGTCCTCCCCGGCCGCCGGGGCCAAGGACATTGGGAGAGCTCCGATGGAAACGGATTCTTCCACGCGGGCAATCAACGTCACCGAGACCGCCTGCGAGCGCTGCTGCGCTAAGCCAGTCGACGCGACGGCTAAGAGCACCGCGATCACGATCGCTCTCAGAATCGCCGCATCTATGCGAACTGTGCCCACGAAAGACTCCCCGCTACCACTCATGCATCGATGACGCCATACTCAGCATCGGCACGAAACTGCTCATCGTTCTGATGCGCGGCCGGAGTCTAAAGATTATGTGTCTTGGTTTCTACAGGTTACGTCGGTGAGGCGCGGTCACGAATTCCTCGCCGCGGAAGAAAAAGGCGTGAAACTGCACGAGGGGCGGCACGGAAGGCGCATGACAATATGTCGCGGCTGACAAAGAATGAGAAGAGTGTCGCAAGTTCGAACAACTGAGCTCGGCGGAGCCAGGGGCGGGGTGGATTATCGCGCCGGGTGAGCCAGTCGGCGAACCACCACGGTCACGTCTTTTGCCAGCTCGTCAGGGGCGGCATTAACCTCGGCAGGCGCTGCCACAACCTCATATCGTTCCGGGACCAGGAACTGGTCGGGCAAGACCTGCAGTTTGTACCGGGTGGCGCGCCTTTTCCGTACGAAGAACTGCCCGGAGGAATCGGAGAAGACCATTTCTCCATCCACGCGCAGGGCAGCTCCCCGCACGCCCCGGCCTTCCTCGTCAACAACCCGTCCCCGCACGATGTATTTGTGGAGCGTGATGGGTGCGGACGCGCCCGGCGCGCCCATCGTCCCACGATAGAGGTAGGTCCCGGCGTACGCCGTGTAGCGCACTGTCCCATCCGGCGCCACAAAACTCCCCGCATTGAACTGGTAATTCCCGAAAAGCCGAAGGTGGAAATTCAGGACCAGTGCCTGCTTAAACTGCCGGCCAGTCTGGAAGGGCGGCGCCGATGCGGTGAAAATCTTCCCGGCCCAGAACGTCGGCGGCGCCGACTTCCTGAAAGCCGTCAAGGAGCCATTTCCCCAGATCGAGCTCCTTCCGACCAAGGGGGTGGATTTCGAAACGGCCGGAGCCTTCATC
>JAIQGH010000189.1 GCA_020072655.1 Terriglobia bacterium
GTATTCCAGCATTTCCGGAAGGCGGGTGCGGGGGATGACGCCATCCTGCACGTAGTAGTTGGGGCTGATGCGCCCCAGCGCGCCAAAGGCGTTCTTGCGGCCGCGCCAGAGCAGGTCGCGCTCTTCGGCGCTTTTCGCGCGCCGGACATCGCGCGCATGGTTCTCGCGGCAAATGGCTTCGATTTCGTCGGCGTCGTCTTCCACCGCTTCGCGCAGCCCTTCGACCTCAATCAGCAGAACGGCGGCGGAGTCCAGGGGGAAGCCGGCGTGGAACGCCTCCTCGACGGCGCGCAGCGTAAAGCCATCCAGCATCTCGAGCGCGGCGGGAGTGATTCGGCGAGCCGTAATCGCCGCCACCGTCCGCGGGGCATCGAGAATGTCGTCATAGATGGCGAGCAGCGTCTTGACCGCTTCGGCCTTGCGCGACAATCGTGCCGTGATTTCCGTGACGATGCCCAGCGTCCCTTCCGAACCGACGATAAAGCCTGTGAGATCGTACCCGGGGCGGTCCCAGAAGCGCGCGCCGGTGTGGATCACCTCGCCGTCGGGGAGTACGACTTCCAAACCCAGAATGTGGTTGGTGGTCACACCGTAGGCCAGTGTGTGCGGGCCGCCCGAATTCTCGGCCACGTTCCCGCCAATCGTGCAGGCTTTCTGGCTGGAGGGATCGGGGGCGAAGTAGCAGCCGTGGTCGCTCACGGCGAGCGTGAGGTCCATATTCACCACGCCCGGCTGCACGCGCGCGCGCAGATTCTCGATATCGATCTCGAGGATTGTCTTCATGCGCGCGAAGCCCATGACAATGCCGCCCTCCGCCGCCACCGAACCTCCGCTCAGACCCGTCCCCGCGCCGCGCGCGATGATCGGCAGACCTTCGCGGGAAGCGAGCTTGACGATTCCGACCACCTGCTCGCACGTGGAAGGCAGAACAACAACTTGTGGGGGAGCCGTCACCGAGAGACCGTCATACTCATACAGCATCACGTCTTCGGCGCGCCAGAGGACCGCGTCAAGACCAACCAAACGCGTCAATTCGCGAACCAAGAGGGGAGGTTTCATCGACCCTTTTGCTGCTCGCTGCGGAGAAAAAGCCGGCGATTATACGCCTCGCGCACCATCGCACCCCGGATCCCACCGGCGTTCGCAGTATAGCGAACGCTTGGAGTGAGCGTCAACGCAGTGAAAGCGTTTTCACCGGGGCAGCCCCCAAGCGCCCGCGGGAAGAAAGGCTCCCGGATGAGGGAACCTTGATGGAGCCTAGTTCACATTGACTGGGTGAGACGACGAGAGGCCCTCGCCGCATTGCGAGGACTGATGGTCTGAGGAAAATTCATGGCGAGTGGCTCTTTACACTATGGAATTCAGGAGGAAAATGGCGGCGCTGGGGCGAGGCAGAAAAACTGTAAGGTCAACTACCGAGACCCGCTCTTCTCGCGTCTAAGGGACGAAGGGCAGGCTCGAGTTTGATGGGGTTAAACGGGACATCGCCGCAAGTGGTTTGGCGGCCAGAGGGGCAGATGTCCCCGCAGAAAAGATGCGTCCATTTCACGAGCGCCCCTTTTCATTTAGCCCCGACGGGATTCTACGCGCAGATGATTTTAGGACGCAACCGAAAGTACCTCAGCAGAGAGTGATTTTCCTTTGGGCCTTCTAGTGGCGTTCGAATTTATTCTGCCCAGTTGCTGAGGCCGAAACCTCAGCGAATTGGATGCGACCCCTGGTCTCTGGAATAGGACCAAATAGTTGGAACGGCACAAGTCGTGTGGTCGGTTGCCCCTCGGGGGACCGTATTTCAATTAAGGGAGATGCAAGCCATGACGTATCGTCAAGTATCCCGCGTTTTTGCTTTGGGCGTGGCCGCCTTGTTGCTGACGGCCTTAGGCGCACTTGCCAAAGGCTCTAAAACCATCAACTTGCCCTATGCGGGCACCCTCGCTGGAACCCGAGTAGAAGCCGGGCATTATCAGATCGCCTGGGTGGAACACAGTCCGGAGGCGACCGTGACTCTAACCCGCGAGGACGGCAAGGGAGTCGTCGCCACCGTGCAAGGGAAGATCGAGGAACGCAGTAGCAAGTACGAACGCAACATGGTGATCTACGACAGCAAGCCGGACGGGACTCAGGTCATCTCGGAGGTGCGGCTCGGCGGGTCGAACAAGGCCATAGTTTTCGGTGAATGACTGACCAAGCCGGCATGAGCAGGCAAGCCCGTTAGAGGAGAGGGCGCTCCAATCTCTTGCGAAAAGAGGAGCGCCCTCCTCCGAGATCCGCTTGATGGAATCGTGGCTGCTGGCTGGCACGCGTCAGATTGGGTGGGCAGAAGATGTGGCAGAATGTAAAATGCTCAGCGCATGATTCCGATCCCCCTCCATGACCACATCCGCAGGCAGACGTTCTGGTTTTTCACGCTGCTGATCATCGTCGCGAACGTTCTGGCCTTCCTGTTCGAAATTTCCCTGGGCCAAAATGTTGACCGGCTGGTTTTCTATTTCGGCATCATCCCCATTCGCTATACGAATCCTCACCTCGTCGCGCAAGCGGGAGGCCCGGGTTTGCTCCTCCCCATCTTCACGTCTATGTTTCTGCACGGCGGATGGCTGCACTTGCTCGGCAACATGCTCTTCCTCTTCGTCTTCGGGCGGAGTATCGAGGACCGCTTCGGCCACTGGAAGTTTCTGCTCCTTTACTTCCTATCGGGACTGGGTGGCGCTCTCACCCACATCGCTCTCAATGCAGGCTCACGAACGCCGACCATCGGCGCGAGCGGCGCCATCGCCGGAGTCCTGGGCGCTTACTTCATCAGCTACCCCGCCGCGCGCATTACGACGCTCTTCCCCATCTTTTTCTTCTTCTGGACCATTGAAGTCCCCGCCCTCCTGCTGCTCGGGTACTGGTTCTTCATCCAGTTTTTCACCGGCTTCCAGATGCAGGCGATCCAGACCGCCACCCGTGGAGGCGTCGCCTGGTGGGCGCACGTCGGAGGCTTCCTGGTGGGATTGGCCCTGGCCGCGGCTTTCCGTCCCCGACGTCGCCGCCCGGTCGTGGAAGTCTTGAGCTGAATCGGGGGTCTCGGAGTAGCGCCGACCTTCAGGGCGGCAAGTTATTGAAAGCTCGCGTGCCGGGCTAAAGCCCGGCGCTACTCGGCAGGTCAGAGGTGGGAGCACACCCGGTCGCCGACTTCCCGCGTGCCGAGCCGTCCTCCCAAGTCGCGAGTTGTTTGCCCCGCACGGATGGCCTCCGCGGCTGACCGTTCGATGTCACCGGCCGCCTCAACATAGCCGAGATGCTCAAGCATCATGCCCACAGTCAGGATGGCCGCTAGCGGGTTCGCCAGGTTCTTGCCCGCTAGATTGGGCGCTGAGCCGTGAACCGGCTCGAACATCGAGGTCCGCCCGGGATGAAGGTTGGCCGAGGGCGCGAGGCCCAGCCCACCGACGAGCTGGGCGCCAAGGTCGCTGAGGATGTCGCCGAAAAGATTGCAGGTGACGATCACATCAAACTGCGACGGATCGCGCACCATTTCCGTCGTCAAGGTATCGATATATAGATGTCGCGACTCAACGTCGGGATAGCGATGGCGCATCTCTTCGAAGGTCCTTAGCCATAGGCCGTGCGCGTGCGGCAGGGCATTCGACTTATCGCTCATACACAACCGTTTGCCACCGTGGTTTTGCGCATACTCGAAGGCGTAGACCAGGATGCGCTCGACGCCCCTGCGCGTGTTGACATCCTCCTGTAGCGCCACTTCCTCGCTGGTCCCGCGCTTGAAATTGCCCCCGACGCCCACGTACAGACCCTCCGTGTTTTCGCGAAGGATCACGAAGTTCACGTCTCTTTCATTGCGGCCTTTGAGGGGACAGAGGCGAGCGTCGTAGAGCTTCACAGGGCGTTGGTTTACATAGAGATCAAGCCCGAAGCGAATTCCGAGAAGGATGTCTGCGGCATGGCGGTTGGAGGGAACGCGGGGATCGCCAAAAGCACCCAACAAGATAGCTTGAAACTCTCGGCGCAACATCTCCAAGGCGCCGTCCGGAAGCGAGACGCCCTCGCGGAGGAATCTCTCCGCACCCCAATCGAAGGTGACGATCTCGAGCGGAAGCCCTCGGCGGTCTATCAAGGCGCGCAAGACCTTGACCGCCTCGGCCGTCACCTCGACTCCGATTCCGTCGCCAGGAATGACGGCGATCCGTTTCATGGTGAGAGGATGGACGATGAAGGCGGTGCTTCAGCGACCGCAGACGCCCGCGCCGCTTCTCGCTCGGGGGCCCGGCCGGCGGCGCCGCCGTGAGCTCCGTCATCGCCACGGCGAAGATCAAATACGGCACGACCGAGCCGAAGACGATGGCAAACCCGAGCCCCCACCAAGCCGCGGAAGGAATGGCCTTCCATTGAACTTCCAAAACGGACCTCACGCCGAAGGGCGCGGCCAGAGCCAAGCCGATGAGATAGGCCACGCCATTGAGCGTCACGGCGTCGAAGCGGTTCGCACCTTCCTTGACGAGAATCGTGTAATAGGCGAAAACCGCGCTGCCGGCCAGTAGGATGAGATCGCCTTTCCAATAGCTGCCGTTGCCGCGAAGACCTTTGCCGAGAGTTAAGACGGTGACGCCCGCGAAGGAAACCAACATGCCGACAAATTTCAGGACCGTCAGCGCTTCGAGACGCAACAGACAGGAAAGCACGAGAACCATGACCGGCCCGACCGCCACGATCAGGCCGGCGTGGGCCACTGAGCTTCGAGCCACGCCGCTGATGAAGAAAAACTGGTTGAAGGCCACACCGCTCAGCGCGGCCAGCGCCATGAATCCCCATTCCCGCCGCGTGAGCTGTGGCCGCCGAGGCCCATGCCAGACGAGGTAAATCGCTGCGAAGAGCAAGGCGGCGCCCGCCACGCGCAACTCGGTCAACGCCAGGGGCGTGAAGCCGCTCACGCCTTCCTTCACGGCCACGATGTTGCCCGCCCAGCAGAACGTGGCGATGAGCATGAGGCCGTGCATCAGCTTGTGGCTGCGGCGGGGCTCACCGACTGCCCCTAATTCCCGCTGTGCGGCCGCGGTTCTATCCAAAATTCTCCTTTCGAACGGTCAGCTTCTCGATTCGCGCGAGCTGGGGAGCAAACCCGAGGCCTGGAGACTGAGGGACGCGGATCGTCCCCTGCCTTGTGACGGTAACTTCCGGCTCGATGATGTCCTCGCTCCAATAGCGGCGGCTGGCGGAGACATCGCCGGGCAGCGTGAAACCCGCCAGTGTCGACATGGCAATGTTGTGGGCGCGACCGATGCCCGATTCCAGCATCCCGCCACACCACACGGGGACATTTCGACAGCGACACACTTCTTCGACGTGGCGCGCCTCCGTGTGCCCTCCGACCCGCCCCAGCTTTATATTGATGATTTTGGCGGCACCAATTTCCATCGCCTTCCGGGCATCCTCGGCGCCATGGATCGATTCGTCCAGGCAAACGGGCGTCGAGATCTCACGCTGCAGCTTGGCGTGGTCGATCAAGTCCTCCCATCCTAGCGGTTGCTCGATCATCATCAGATAGAAGCGATCGAGAGACTTGAGCAGCGGGAGATCCGCGAGCGTGTAGGCGGAATTCGCATCCGCCATCAGCGCGATGCGCGGAAAGCGCTGGCGAACGCGGTCGAGGACGTCA
>JAIQGH010000052.1:0-14825 GCA_020072655.1 Terriglobia bacterium
AATCCTCTGAAGGCTGAGCCCGGCTGGCCCCGCGTGGTGGTAGGCGGGGCGTACTACACCGCGATCAACCTGATGCGGAACCTCGTCCACCGCGGCCTGAAAACTTCCTGCTTCGACCACGGCCAGAACCGCCAAGCCTTCCACACGATTTACGGAAAAGCATTCGAGTGCCCTGACCCCGACCGCGAGCCGGCCGCCTGGTTGCAGTTCATGCTCGAGCTGGCGCGGAAGGTGGGCGGCAAGCCGGTGCTCATTCCGAGTGCCGACGCATACGTCACCGCCATGGCACGTCATGCGGATGAGCTCGCCAAGGCCTACATCTTCTGTCATGAGACGGTCGCACTTCAGGGCCTTCTGGCCACCAAGGAGCGGCAATACGACCTCGCCGTCGAGCATGGCATGCCGGTGCCGCGCACAAAATTCGTTAGGACAGTCGAGGAAGTCATTGAATTTGGGTCAAGTGCGCAATTTCCCTGTATCATCAAACCCCCCTAGAGAGCTGGAGGAGAAATACCGCGTCGTCGCGGAGATCACTCCGGAAGCGGTTGTCCAGGAAGTGATTGCGGGGCCTGACGACGCGAAGCTCGTGTATTTGTCGTGCTACTCCAGAGACCGGCGGCGTATCGCTCGCGGCATGCTCCGAGAATTCCGCTCGAATCCGATCTATTTCGGAAACCCCAGCATCGTTGAGCCCGTAGAAGATCCGGAAACCGACGCGGTGTGCAACCAGTTTCTCCAGCACATGGGCTACTGGGGATTGTGCGAGATCGAACTGAAGCGTGACAGTCGCGACGGCCGCGTGAAAATGATCGAAACGAACCCACGATATACGGGAATGTCCAACCCTGCCCCCTATATGGGGGTCGATCTCGGCTGGCTGCATTACCTGGACCTGATCGGCCAGCGAGTCGAAATGGTCAATCCCGACGCTCGGAACTTTCGCCACGTTGTTCTGGCCTGGGACGCCTTAACGGTGGGCAGCTATTTCCGCGCGGGGCTGCTGACCTGGCGCGATTTTATCCGATCATACCGCCCCCCGGTCGTCTTCTTTGATCTCGATCTTCGCGACTGGCGCGTCGCAGCAGGCACGCTTTTCACCCTCGTGTACTTGATATTCGGGCGGCCAGTCCGAAGATTCTTCTCGCGCTTATCGTCGTGGTACAAGATGCGGGTTTGAGCGGAGAAAGGGAACAAGAATCTTGCGGTGGCCGGGCGCAAATCGAATAGAAGAACGAACGCGAATGGCCGACTTGGGCCGGCTGCACAATATCTGCCTGGCGAAACCCAGTTGAGGCGCTACACGATCCTTCACACCATCGAGGGTGGCGGTCCCGGCGGGGCCGAAACTGTCCTGCTCCAGTTGGCCTCCCAGGTTGACCCCGGCCGCTTTCGCTCTCTCGCCCTCCTGTCGAGCGAAAAGTGGCTTCGGCAGCAACTCGTCAAGCGAGGCATTGAAACCGCGCTGGTGGACAGCAGAGCCTGGTATGACTTCCGGCTGCCCAAGGCCATGGCGAAACTGATTCGACAGGAAAAGGTGGACCTAATTCATTCGCATTTGCCGGACCAGAATTTCTATAGCTGCCTTGTTGGACGCCTGACCGGGACGAAAACCATCGTGACATACCATGGCGCGCCCCGACTGTCACGAGGAAATAGGTTTCGTCGCGGGGTTAAATCATGCGTAGTCCGGCATTCGGCAGCAGCGGTCGTGGTTGTCTCCGACTATTTGCGGACCCTATTCGAGGCGGCGGGATTTCCCGCCGAGAAGATCGTGCGCATCTACAACGGGGTCGATGTCGATCGGTTCTCGCAACCTCAGGAGGGAGGCGTCCGCGCAGAGCTTGGGTTGGGGGCCAACACGAAGCTTGTGGGCATGGTGGCCAACCTCCGCCAGAGCAAGGGCTACGAGTACTTCATCCGGGCAGCGCGCCAAATCACGGATTGCATCCCGGAAGCCCGATGTGTAGCCGTCGGCGAGCTAGACAAAACGATTGCGGGAAGAATGCGGGAGCTGATTCGGCAACTGAATCTCGAAGAACGTTTCTTTCTCCTCGGCTTTAGGTCTGATATTCCGCAAATCCTGGGAGATCTCAATGTCTTCGTGCTCTCTTCGACGGACGAAGGCCTTTCAATTGCCACCATCGAAGCGATGGCGGCAGGTAAGCCGGTCGTGGTGACGCGATCCGGCGGCCCGGAGGAGATTGTCCAGGACGGAGAAACGGGTTTTCTGGTGCCCTCCGCCGATCCCCAAGCTCTGGCGACCAGGGTCTGCGAAATCCTTCGCTATCCCGGGCTCGGAGCCCAGCTCGGCGCTCGGGCCCGAAGCGAAGTGGAGAGGCGATTCACACTCAGCAAGATGATTAGCGAGTACGAAGCGCTCTACGCGCGCTGTTTAGAGGCCAATTAGCATGATGGTTTGGGTGTTCTGGCTCGCGCTTGGGTTCGTCATTTACACCCTTGTCGGGTATCCGACCCTGCTCTGGATCGTCTCCCGCCTCCGGAACGAGGATCACAAGCACGAGGATGTGACCCCGACGGTCACCGTTATTGTCGTCGCCCACAACGAAGCCGCTACGATCGGAGAGAAGATCCAGAACACCTTGGCCTTCGATTATCCAAAGGATCGGTTGGAGATCGTCGTGGGGTCCGATGGCTCCCAGGACGCAACCGTGGAGATCATTCGGTCGTTCGCCGATGCCGGGGTCAAACTCGTCGACAGCCCGGAGAGGCGAGGAAAGCACCACATTCAGATGCTGGCGCGCGACGTCGGCAGCGGCGAAATCCTGGTCTTCACCGATGCCTCCATACGAGTGGAGCCCGGCGTTCTGCGGAGAATGGTCTCGCATTTCGCTGACCCTGTCGTCGGCGCCGTGTGCAGCGTCGATCAGATTATGGAGCTGCGGAAGGGCTGGAGGGGCGAGCATTTCTACGTCTACGGCGAAATGGGACTGCGACAACTGGAGGCACAGGTCAGCTCGCTCGTCAGTCTCAGTGGGTCCTTGTTTGCCGTGCGGCGGGCGGTCTGCGAGGAATGGCATCCGGACATGTCGAGCGACTTCTTCCTGGCGCTGCACGCCGTGGAGCGGGGTTACCGCGCCGTGATCGATCCCGAGTGCCGCGCCGGTCTCGGCACGGTGAGGTCGCAGAAGGCGGAGCGCACGCGCAAGGTCCGTACCATCGTGCACGGGTTGGTGGTCTTCTTCGCCCATCTCAATGCGCTCAACCTCTTTCGGTACGGGTTCTTTTCATGGCAGCTTTTGAGTCACAAGCTCTTCCGCTGGCTCCTGCCTTTTGCCGCCCTCACTGCATTGATCTCGAATTTCTTCCTTTGGAATGCTGGGCTCTTCTATCAGGTTTGCCTTTTGATCCAACTGGCCGGTTACGCAGCCGGACTGGTGTCGCACGCGGGGGGCTGGCTGGCGGAGCTGGGAGTCTTCAAGCTGGCCGGCTTCTTCATCATGGGCAATGTCGCGACGCTCGAAGCCTGGTGGAAGTTCTGCCAAGGAGAGAAGCTTGTCTTCTGGGAACCTTCCCGCCGCGGCTGAAGTCGGCCGTCGCGCGGAACGAGATGCGCCTGCCGCCGCGCCCCTGGGTGTTTGCCATATTGCCTCCGGGGATCGCTGGGCGGGCGCCGAAGTGCAGATTGCGACGCTCCTGAAGTTTCTCGCGCGTGAAGAACGGCTCCGTCTTTCCGCCATTCTCCTGAACCGTGGGCGATTGGCCAAGGCGATCGAAGGTTACGGAATCGCAGTCAAGGTGATCCCGGAGAGTGAACATAATTTCCTTGGCATCCTGAGAGACGCGTCGGGCTTCCTCAGCGAGAAGAGCGTGCAGATTCTTCACTCGCACCGCTACAAGGAGAACCTGTTGGCCGCCCTGTTGGCCCGCCGCTCACGAGTCCCCCACATCGTCCGGACCCAGCACGGCCTGCCGGAACCGCTCAAGGGTATGCGAGCTCTCAAGCAGGCCTGCGTTCAGACGCTCGACCGGTTTGTCGCCCGGCGTGTCACAGAGCGCGTCATCAGTGTCAGCTCGGAGATGACCCGCCACCTGACTCGCTACTTGAGCTCGCAGAAGATCGTCACCATTCCCAACCGTCTCGATCTGGAGAGCGTTCACTCGGGATTCACCAAGGATGAAGCCAAGCAGCGCCTGGGAATCAGCGGAGGCTGTCCGGTGATCGGCACCGCGGGCCGGCTCGAGCCGGTGAAGCGCCTAGACATCTTCTTGGCGATGGCCGGGGCGGTCGCCGGTGAGTG
Source organism: Terriglobia bacterium (assembly GCA_020072655.1). Taxonomy (GTDB): domain Bacteria; phylum Acidobacteriota; class Terriglobia; order UBA7540; family UBA7540; genus JAIQGB01. The sequence continues at coordinate 4,260 of JAIQGH010000052.1, forward strand.
CCCCGAGGCGCGGTTTGTCATCGCCGGCGAGGGTCGGGAGGAACTGCGCCTGAAAGCGTTGGCTGGCGAACTCGGACTCGCGGAGCGCGCTCTGTTTCTGGGCCATCGCGACGACATTTACGACATACTGCGGGCTTTCGATCTTCTGGTGCTATCCTCGGACCGCGAAGGACTGCCCATGGTCTTGCTGGAGGCTCTCTCGTCCCCCTCGCTCTCAGCGCCTGGCCGAGGCCGGAATCAAATCGGTGACGGAAGCCTACGGAGCCGCGAGGACTGCCGATCAGGTCGCGCGGCTATATTTCTCGCTGTGCGAGCGGACATGAAACTTGTCTGGCTTTCGCATTTCATCCCGTTCCCTCCCCGCGGCGGTTCCCGGCAGAGGAGTTTCAATTTAATACGCCACATCTCCCGCAGGTACGAGACGCATCTGGTGGCGCTGAACATGCAAGGTGAGACGCGGGAGCGTGCCACGGAGTACGCGAGCGAGCTGCGGAAGTATTGCGTGGAAGTGGAGATCTGGGATCCACCCTACCGCTGGCGCGGCGCCCGCTGGTGGGCCCAATTGGCCCTCAGTCCCTTCTACCACCATCCCTACGGGGGCCGCGCCTTGTGGTCGCCTGCGCTCGGCCGGCGCTGGGAGGGAGTCCTCGCCGGGAATCCGGACGCGCTGGTTCATTTCGACTCGATTGATCTGGCGCTGTACTTCCCACCCGCCGCTGGCGTTCGGAAGGTGCTCAACCATCACAACTGCGAGTCGGCGATGTCCGAGCGGCGCGCCGCGAGGGAACCCAACCCGCTGAAGCGCGTTTACCTGCGGCAACAGGCGCGCAAGCTTAGACGGTTAGAGGAGGAGACCTGCCATCAGTTCGATATCAACCTCACAGTCTCGGAACTAGACACGCGAACTCTACTGCAACGCAATCCACAAGCCCACTGCCACGTCGTCGAAAACGGCACCGACACCGAATACTTCCATCCTTCCGGGACCGCGCCTGAACCCAACACCCTGATCTTTGCCGGAGGTTTGAGCTGGTATCCTAACGTCTCGGGCATTCAGTACTTCGCCCGCGACATTTGGCCTTTGTTGAAAAGGCAATCGCCGGGCATCCGGTGGTACCTGGCGGGCCGGAGTCCGGCGGCGGCGGTGATCCAGGTGGCGAAGAGCGGCCCCGATATCACCCTGGTCCCGGACCCTCAGGACATCCGGCCGTGGATCTGGAAGGCTGCGGTTTTCGTCTGCCCGATTATTGACGGTGGCGGAACGCGGCTCAAGATTCTGGACGCGCTGGCCATGGGCAAAGCCGTCGTGAGCACGACGATTGGAGCAGAGGGACTGGACGTGACGCCGGGGGAGCACCTCCTGGTCGCCGACACGCCAGCCGACTTCGCCGGCAGCGTGGCGCAAGCTCTCGCCGACGACAACCTCCGCCAGCGACTCGCCGCCTGCGGTCGCGCACTTGCGGAGCGACTCTACAGTTGGGGTATGGTTTCGCAACACCTTGAAGAAGCTTACCGCTGCGCTTTGGACTCTCCACGCCACCGCGGAGAAGCTCAAGAGCCGGGCCGCGCCTTCGAAACAGAATAGGAACTGAGATGAGAATTATCTTCCTGAGCTGGACCGCCGCCTACGGAGGTGGCGAAAAGCATTTGGTCGACCTAATCGAGCGCCTGGACCTTTCCCAGGTCCAGCCGGTAATCCTCTGCTTTGGTATTGACCCATACAGCCGGGTATTGAATGACCGGTTGGGACTTGGAATTGATGTGGCGACGGGCTTGGTGAGGAACAGTTTTTTCCGAACGTGGTCTGATTTTCGGAAGAAGAAACCGGACAGGGTGGTCTTCGTTACGGGCGTCGTGGGTGCGTTTCCTTGGTACACGTTTCTCGCGGCTCGACTGTCAGGCGCCAAGCGCGTTTACGCGATCTACCATAATTTCTCCGATATTCCAAAAGCGGTTCCAAAGACCGGGAACTGGCTGCTCTATCTAGCGCGGCGGGCCTTTGGCTGCCGCGTCCGGACCCTGCTGGGGGCGAGAATCGTTGCCGCATTGACTTACCGGAGCATCTGCGTCAGCGAAAGGCTCCGAGACCGGCTCATTGAGTCCTTCAAATTTCCGAGACAAAGAACTATCACGGTTCTCAATGGCGTGGATTTCAAGTTGTATGGCTCTCCGGACCCGCGTGCAGCGAGCCTTCGACGAGAGCTTGGCATAAGCTCGGACGACGTTGTCGTGGTTACCGCTTGCCGGCTGGTCAAGGAGAAAGGTGTGGACGTTCTGTTGCGCGCCGTGGACTCCTTGCGGGAGGAAGTCCCAAACCTCAAATGCGTGATTGTGGGCGAAGGCCCCTATGGTGAGGAGTTGCGCCAATTGTGTGCCCAAATGGGCTTGTCCTCTCGAGTGTTTTTTGCAGGATTCCAGGATGACGTGCGGCCCTACTTGCAGGCAGGGGATTTTTTTGTGAGTGCATCGAGCCCCACATGGGCCGAGTGTTTCGGCCTGTCGACGCTAGAGGCCATGGCATCCGGGGTGCCCTCTATTGCCTCCAATGCGGGAGGGGTTCCGGAACTCATTTCCGATCAGGAGGACGGCTTGCTCGTAAAGCCTGGATCGGTCGACGAACTCCGTGCCGCCATCAAGCGCTTGGCCAGCGATGCTGCAGAGCGAGAACGCATGGGCGAGCGCGCGAGGGAGAAGGTGCACCTAAAATTTGGACTCGAGCGGTGCGTAAAGGAATTAAAGGCCATTCTCCTTCAATAGGAGCGATACCTCTCTCATCCAGGACCAATGCCTAATGCTTCGGAACGGAAATCCGCCGCTGACCGCCCGCTTGCGCCACTCGGCGGGCTACTTCATTGCCGGCGCCCTGCGCCATTCCGGCTCGTTGAGAGCGGCCATGTCTGAGCGGCCGTCCGCCGGTATTGATCAAGCGTTGTTTTGAACTCGTCAGCGAGCAGTTCCTGTACCTCTGAAGGATAGGGGGAGAGGAACAAAGACCCCAGCGTAAGCCTGATTCAACGCGATCACTGCCTCATGGTGTATCGAGTCGCGTTGGCAACTGAGGTTGAAACTTTCGAGCAAGGGGATACACTCCTCGACCGTCCAAGGTTTGTGAATTTCCACTTTGAGACACCTGACCGACCTTATCCAATCGGCGCAGCGATTAAGCACTTCGCGCTCCGCCCCCTCAATGTCCATTTTGAGATAGTCCACGAATCCGTCCAACATTCCGATCAATGAAGAAATGGATATTGCTCGGACTTTTTGCTCACCGCCCGGCGCAATGTGAAAACCCCATTCAGACTCGCCCTTGTACGTGACGTCACCGTCCTCATACCAGGCGGCGGCATGAAGTACTTCGCATCGAGGCTTATAGGGTTCGACATTGCGTTGGCAGATCTCAAAGTTTCCAGCGTCGAGCTCCACGCCAAGAATCTTGGCGCTTGGGTAGCTCCATGCATAATCCAGCATTGTGTAGCCCACGTTGCTCCCCAAGTCGAGGATTGTGAGAACAGGGGATAAGCTGGCGGGTGCTCTGTGATATTTACCCCAGAAAGTGTCATAAAATACATTCGCGTCGGTTGTGCGTGGTCGGCAATATACTGGCTCCTTGAAGTGTCTAAGTCTGAGTGGTGTAATCGACATACCACGGTCACGCCCGTTTTTCAGCTTTCTCCAATTTTGGATTGACTGCCAATCGGAGAACATGAAGCAGTAATCAATCAGGCCATAGATTCGCGATAGAATGTGAAACATCTAAGTGATCATAACCTCTTCTTCATATCCGCCACGTCGCCGATTTCGTAAACACACAAAAACCGGCGCTTCCAATATCGAGTTAACTCTGCCCGAAAATCATATGCCGGCCGTCCTCTTTGGTCAACATCCGGATTGATAAGAGAACCATCACGAATGTTAGAGCTCACTTCAGGCAACGCTGAGCAGCGAAATACGAAGATGTTGAGACAGGACTCAACGAGATGTCGATAGTCAAGTCTGAAAGACGTGTGCTTCAGAGTGCTGCGCTCGCTTCCTACGAAACGGCGATTGCCGGCCCTTGACGGCGTCACAGCTGGAACCGCCCGAGCCGAATATGCTAATCTTCGCTCGCGGAGTGATCTGGTATCCCAGCATATCGGCGAGGAAGCGTATGATCGCGCGCGCGCCGAGCCGGTCGTGGGAGAGCGCGCCTCGGCATTCGCGTAATCGGCTGACAGCTTTGAGCCTGCTTAATGTAGGGGATTCCGGAGGACCGAGGCACAGACAATCCGACGTGGGATCCCGCGGGCGGAACGCCTCCTCCTCGCGCTTTCCCGAAGGCCTGAGGCGGCGGATTACGCGACCCCGCATGACGGCCGCACCGATCAGGGCTCATGACGCCCGAAAATGAGGTTCGCCATGCAGTCCTCTGCTTATCCGAGGGGTACGACGGCAGCTCCGAAAAGAACAGGCAGGCTCCGCGTAGCAGCGTTGTCCTCGCCCGGTGGGTTTTCGGGACTTCCCGACGCGGTGTTGCGCGAGCTCGGTAAATACTGCGAAATCGTCGCTGTCATCGATGGGCTCAGGATTCCTCTCTGGGTGCGTCTTCTGACGGCTGCTCGCACCTTCCGGCCACGACGCAAGGATTGGGCCCGGCGTTACTACTCGGCCCGGGGGCGATACGTAAAAGCGATCCGATCTCTACTGCAGCGGATAAGCCGATGCGAACGGGAGCTCGCCAGTCTGCAAGGTTCCTATGACCTGATCTTCCAATTCGGTGCACTGTTTGGAGCCCTGAAACGCCCCGACCGGTGCCCCCTGGTGATGCAGATCGACTTCACAACTCGGCTGGCAGAGGAGTATTTTCCCGGCTGGCTGCCCTCGTCCCCAAGCGAAACCCTGGACTGGAATAACCTCGAAGGTGAGCTGTACCGAAACGCTGATCTCATCCTCGTGACAAATAGCCTCGTGCAGGAGTCGGTCGTCAGCCACTATGGCGCGAGCGCCGAGAAGGTGGCCGTGGTCGGAATGGGGGCGCATATTGAGTTGCTGTCAGAGGACTTCAGCAAGCCGCAGACACGTGTTCTGGTTTTCGCGGGACACGACTTCGATCGACACGGCGGAGGCGTGGCCCTGGAGATCTTCCAAGGCGTCCGTCGTCATTTCTCAGACGCTTCCTTCAAGCTTCTGACCAACCGAATGGTCAGCGCTCCTGGGGTCGAGAACTTGGGTATCATCCCGCACCCACGATTTGCAGAAACCCTGAGGGAAGCTTCCGTTGCCTTGATGCCTGCGCATGTTGGTGGGTACCAAACGATCACTGAAGCAATGGCGGCCAAGTGCCTATGCGTCGTGGCGAGCGGGAATCCTCACCTGCACGGACTGATCAGGAACGGCGAGACGGGTTTGACTTTCCCTTTCACCGAGCCTGATACGGCAGTAGGGCAGATCGTAGAGTACCTCCGAGAGCCCTCTCGCTTGTTGGCGATAGGTCAGCAGGCCCGCGAGCACGTTCTGCGAGAGTGCACGTGGCCCTCTGTGGTGGCCAGAGTGTGGGATGAATTGCAGAGACGTTTCAACCTCGCTTGACAAGTGAGCGACGCATGCTCGCCGACCCACTCGTGAGGCAAGGGGTCCGATGCCCGAAATCCAAGCTCACCAGGCCAGTTAAGATACACCCCCTCACTAACAAGCTGGCATGGTAACGAACGCAAATCACATCACACGAATGCCCATCAGCGCGCGGGCCTGTCTGCGCCCGCCTCACACCCTTCCCCGACGGCCCATCGGCGGCGTAGGTCCAAGGCCCGGGATGCTCTCATTCCCAACCCGCCGGCGATGCGAGGCATCGCTTTAGGGTCCAATGTAGGATTGGCTGATGACTACGTCGTCCCAGTAGCGGTACTCATCCACAACATCGTAGCGGGCCCGGTCCGTCTGCCGCCCAACTGAGAAAAAGCTAATAGACGTTCCACAACTTCCGATAAGGTTAAGACCTGTTCCGTCCCACACCTTGTTGCCGTTGACCCAGATACGCCACACTCCATCGGCCACGCCGGAACTGTTCAATTGGATTTCGTTTTCTATGGAGTACCAAGTGTCCCAATCGAGTCTCGCGATGTCCCAAACGTTTGTAATCGTGCCGGTACAGGCAGAAGCGTTTTCGGTTACCGTTAGCGAGAGCTGTTTAATGGGCAAGCCATCTGCGCCTGTCCAAGTGTTCAGGATGAGGTCCGGACCCGGATGCCTACTACCGCCCGGAGAGGTATCGTCTGAAAACCACATCACCTTCCGCTGCATAATGGTGCCTGTCGTCGCACCTGGCTCAGGGCTCTTGAAGTAAACGTATCCACGCATGAAGAAATGCGTCAGTCCGGGGCTGATGACTTTCGACGCCCAACGGTTAATGTCTTGGCTGGAGGCTCCGCACGCCACGTTGGTGCTGTCGCCGCAAATGGTGTAATGCATTTGCAGAGCGTTGCCGCGGCGCCCGGGTGGGGGCGTGGAAGTGATGGCCGTGTCAGGCGGTGCATTAATACCGTCCATGGCGGGATCCGCGGGCTCAAACCCGGTCTGGAATAGTGTTCCACTGCCGGCGGGGGGAGGCGGCGGAGGGGGAGGGGCGGTGACGCTGAGCGAGAAGGCTCGCTGGGCCACTTGGCCCGCTTGGTCGTCTGCCTCGGCCGTAAAGGTGAACGTCCCTCCCTGAGTGGGAGTTCCGGTTAGGGCGCCATTTGCTTGGAGGGCCAAGCCGGGGGGCAACGTACCATCACCTCTCTTCCAGATGTAGGCCGGCGTGCCACCCGAGGCCGCCAGGCTCGCATTGTAAGTGCTCCCCGCATTTCCCGCGGGAACCGAGCTGGTGGTAATCGTCAGCGGGTCGGGAGAGGGCGGTGGGGGTGGCGGAGGAGGCGGAGCCGCTGCCGGCGCGGGATTAATCGTGAGCGTGAGACTATTCGAGGTCCCCCCCCACCGGCCCGACGTGAAGACCGTGATCCGGGCCGCCCCGGCATCAGCGACCAGGCTGCTCCCCACAACGGCCTGCAACTGGGTGCTGTTGACGACCGTCGTTGTGAGCGAGGACCCATTCCACCGCACCACCGAACCGGATGTGAAATTCGACCCGGTGACCGTCAGGGTGAGACTAGCCCCACCCGCCGTCGTGCTGCTCGGTGAGATGGCGTTCAATACCGGCACCATGTTCTTTGAAGCCTTTTGCGCCAGTGTAATAGTCGAAAAGAAGAATAGGAGGAACGAAAGAGAGACAAAGGCTTTGACCTTGAACATCATGCACTCCTCGCGAGCGATATCAGGGTGCTGCTTCGGCCACTTTCGCGGCCTTCTACACCATTCCGGCCGGAGAGCCCAGCCTAAGAGTCCGTAGCTTCGATTCACACGCCAAACGCCCCCTGGGACACATAGGTGCCCCTCTCCTCAGATCCCCTGGCCTTCGCGTTCGGGCGTCTTGCTTGGTTTATAGCACACGCGGCGCCAAACTGCCACCAGAACCGATGTAGTGGGCATTTGACTAAGTCTAATAATTTCAAAAGATTACACTCTGTAATGGGACTGATTGTGCATCGCCAATGCTCCTCCGAAGCCGAAAGTGTGCAATGTTCTGCAGCATAGGTGGGAAGAAGACTGCAACCTCTGACTTCGTAGGCCGGAGCACAACCAATTGCGCAACTGCCCTGGCTGTAACGAGCCAGAAGGCCATGGGGTTACGTCGCGTGCCTAAACCAGGCTTTCGTTTTCGCGAGGTGAACGCTGGCCTCCAGCTGGCGGCCCGACCCTCAACCGCGCGCGGAGCCCGGCTCTGCTATAATCCCCTGGACGCAGGCAAAATCAAAGGTTCCGCCATCAGTATTCTTGTTGCCCGATTAGCCGAAACGGTCCTTACAGTGAGCAGTCGGATGGCCCGGTCATGAGCTTGCCAGACCTGAAACCGCAGATGGAAACCTGCGGAGCCCCGATTGTGGTCGAGCCCGCGGGGCCCGAGGACGCCCCGCTGTGGGATAACTTCGTGGAGAGCCATCCGGAGGGCCGATACTGCCATCTGTGGGGCTATCGTCGGACCCTTGAAGAAGCCTATGGCTATCACTGCGTGTATCTGAAGTTCCTCGGCTCCGGCCAACTCGTGGGCGTCTTCCCGTCCATCCAAGTCCGACGACGACGTTGGCTCATCTCGCAGCCCTTCAACGAGTATGGCGGGCCGTTGACTCTGTCACTTTCCTGCGAGCAGTACGGACAATTGACTCGCCTGCTCCTCCGCGAGGCTCAACGGGAAGGCTGCGAGTCGATTGAGATACGCGGAGGGATTGGCTGCGAGGCAGCAGGTCGCGCCGCCAGTTGGAAGTTTCAGCCCTTGCACTCCTACGCTCTGCTCAGGCTCGGCGACCCGGAGCATTTGTGGAAGAAGGTGGTCAGTTACGAGGCGCGCAAAGGCGTGAACAAAGCTCGCAAAGCGGGGCTCGTCGCCGAAGTCCGGCGAGGCGCGCGGGCGGTCGAGCAGCCCTTCTATCACCTCTATCTAATGTCCATGAAAAGGCTCGGCGTGCCTCCCCATCCGTGGCGATTCTTCCTTGAACTCGCCGCCGGGATCGGCGATCGCCTTGTCGCAAGCTGGGTCATGGAGGGAAAGCAGCCCGTAGCCATTCTACTGGGTGCCACGAGCGGACGTCGGGTCCATATCTTCGTTATCGCTTCGGAACCCAGGGCCTGGCCGATGCGGCCGAGTGACCTGGCCCATTGGGAGCTGATCGAGTGGGCCTGCCGCCAGCACCTTGAAGTCTTCGACTTTGGCTCGGCACGTTATTCCGGCCAAATTCAGTTCAAGAAGAAATGGGGGATTGAATTTCACGATTACGGCTACTACCTGCTTGGCTCGGCGGAATCGACTGGCAAATTGAAGAGTGGGACTGTGCGCACCTCTTCCAAAAGCATGGCTGCCATGGCAACCCTGTGGAAATGGGTTATGCCCCTCGCACTCACTCGCCGGATTGGACCCCCGATTAGGAAATATCTTACGAAGTAACGTGGCCTGAATCAAATGGCTTGTCGAGACATTTGGTTTCTGACCGATGCAGTTCTGTCTGCGACACACGGCTCGCTCTATCCCAGGTTCGGCGGGCTAGGTGTCGCAAGATGACCGGCCGGAGTGAGCAATATTGCTTCGTCTTGCAAGTGGTCTTCTGTTTTGTCTCATTTCCGCGAGGGCTGCGGAAATGCCGATTAAACGTAATTGGTGCATTTGACGACTCAAGAGCCTCGCACTATCCACAGTGCTTAACTCCGATTCAAGTGGACAGGAAAACAGGACGCTGGGCAACTTGGGTCTTCAGGAAGTCGTGCAAGGACGTCGGGCGGGCGGTTCCTAACAATTCGCATCAGAGCCTCTCAGCACGCGCGCGATTGGAATAATGCCGGAGCCGCGACCGCCACCTCCCAGCGAAGAAGATGGGCCCCAAGGCGTGCCACTACCTCAGCGGCGAGAGGTAGCAGGAAATGACAGGCTGTAGATGAAACTCTCAGCCCGCTTGTCGTGGCCTCTACAATCGCCTCCACTCTTCCCAGTCTTTCGTCGTGGCTTTGAGCATTTCCTGGACGGCGGCGTGGAACCAATCCGAGGGTCGCTTTTTCAAATCACGCACGACCGCCGGAATGGCTTTTCTGCTACCCCAATGGACGTTCGCGGTTTCAAAGCCCATGGCGTGCAGAAGGCGCCACTCGTCCCGAGTCTTCGGCAAGGAAGACAGCTCGATTCGCGAGCAGTGGGGAGCGAGCCGGCGCACAATCCAGCGGCCGCGCAGGTGGACGAACGGATCCGGCACTCGTACGGCCCGCGAGATGGCGTCCTCGTAGAAAATCCTCTTCGATCCCCGGTTGCCGTCGGCCCAGACGCACGCTGAGGGAACGAGGGCTTTGGCTTCCCGCGCCACGTGCCCGCCACGCCAGTCGGCGAGGGCCACGAAACGTTCCCGCCCCAGACTCCCGAGTCCAGCTATGCGATGGGCGACGCGGTAGGCCAGCCCCTTTTCAGGCAGCAAAGCTTCGAGTGCTTTCGTCGCGCTTCGAGGGATGGGCCCACGAATCGTGGACAGAGACTCCATCTTTTCCCAGAACTGGACCGGGTCACGGAGTTCACCCAGCGCTGCATCGCGCAGCCATCCATGGTGCTGCTCTAGGACAAAGGGATTACCGCTTTTCGTAAGGCCCTGCGTGTAACCCTCAAGAATGGCCTGACAGGCATCCCCGGGCGGAATCGCCAGATGATTCTCCGCGACGGCCACGTGGGCGCTCGCGGCCAGGCGCACCTGGTCGATCGTGTATGGCATCGGGTAGGCCTCATCGAAATCATTGACTCCCCAAATCAACCGGCCCTCGATGTCGCGCCACGTGCCGAAGTTCTCCACGTGGTGGTCGCAGACCGCGAGCACATGCGGCGCCCTGGCGAGGTCGGGGCACACTTCCGGCCAAAGCTGTGCCCAGCGGTAGAAAGTCGCGCGCAGAAATGGAAACGGAGATTCCGCCATGCGCTGATGTTTGAGTTTCAGATCGGCGGCAGCGATCGGCGTGCGCTTCCGAAGCCAC
>JAIQGH010000052.1:14835-33004 GCA_020072655.1 Terriglobia bacterium
CTGAAATGTCCTCTTTAGCCGGGCTCCTCGAAGTAGAAGGCCGCCGTAACCTGAGCGAGTCGCCGGCAGTCTTTTGGCTTCGCGGTGCACGCGCCCAAGAGTCTTGCTTGGAGATCAATGGGACCGACGCAGTGGCAAGGCGAGCCCTGCCCCCCGACCCGACTAGACCTGAACGAATCTCTCCGCCTTGGTGCCACAAATCGGGCAGGAAGCGGGTGGCGTGCCCAGTTCAATGTGACCGCAGACGGGGCACAGGTAGAACTTGGTCTCGGCCAAATCCTTACCCCGGGCCACGGCTTCGAGCGCCATCTGGTAGAGCTTCGCGTGGACGGCCTCGGCCTTCATCGCATACCCGAACATCCGCTTGGCCCGATGGTCATCAGCAATTGCCTGCTGCAGCATCGGGGGATACATCTCGGTGTACTCGTAGGTTTCCCCGGCAACCGCCGCGCGCAGGTTGTCGGCAGTCGACCCGACACCCTCTAGGGCACTCCAGTGGCCCAGCGCGTGGATGGTCTCCGCCTCCGCCGTCGTCCGGAACAAGCGAGCCACGTTGGCAAAGCCCTCTTGCTCCGCCTTCTTCGCAAACGCCAAATACTTGCGATTCGCTTGGCTCTCGCCTGCAAACGCCTCCTTAAGATTGGCTTCGGTAGTAGACATGTTATGCCTCCGTAAGATATGAGCAGCTCAAGATTCTTATATTTGACCAGGCGATGCCAAGTATGGACGAGCCTGCCCCGCTTTGCACCGCCCCGGCAGGATTCCATCCCGGATGCCTTGTTCCAAATTTCTCCTAGCTACGAGCACCCTTCTCCGCAGTTGCATTTAAGCACGGAGTCCCAAAACGATTGTGCACCACACAACAAACCGGGCTCCTGCCGCGCGCGGTAGTACTCAGAAGCACGACGGCGGGGCCACTTCCCTATTTCGTGGCGCCTGCCTCTTTGAGGATTTTGGCGATTTCTGCGCTCCCCATGTCGGTGGCCATCTTCAAGGCTGTCGTGCCATCGCTGAAAGCCGTGTTGGCGTCGGCGCCCTTGGCAAGCAGAAGCTTCAGAATGTCGGCGTTCCTTTGAACGACCGCCTCCATTACAGCGGTCCCTCCTTCATTGTCCTTGGCCTTTAAATCGACGCCCTTCGCGAGCAGCGTTTTGACACTGTCGGTCTTGCCCTCGGAGATCGCCACCATTAGCGGTGTTTTGCGTTGCTCATCCTTGGAATTCAGGCCGGCGCCCTTGGCCGCCAGGATATCAACAATTTCCACGTGACCGCCGCGTGCCGCGAGGTAGAGAGCCGTCTGGCCAACTTCGTTCCGGACGTTGATGTCCGCCCCTTTAGCCAGAAGGGTTTTGACGATAGCAGTGCTGCCCTTGGATACTACTGCAATCATCAGGGGCGTGTTGCCGTGACCGTCCCTCGCATTCACATTAGCGCCTCTTGCCAGTGCCGACTGCACTTTGGCGGCATCACCATCTTCTGCCGCTTTGAGCAGCTCCTCATTCAGGTCAAGCGTGTGAGCAGGCAAGGAGAAGAAAAATACAACCGAAAGAAGAAACAACCACGACCGGCGAATCATGATTCCACCTCCGAAACGAAACACCGCCCGTGAGATGGCTGTCGCCGCAAGTGTGCGTGGACACATCTAATCAACCCCGTGCGCTTCAGCCGCCCCACGCAGTGTGCAACTCGCATTGTTGAAAATCGTTGGTACGATCCGAACCGGAATTTCAATTTTGGCCTTGCAGCAGCCAAGAGTATACGTCAGTTTGTCTCCAACCGAGCCCTTCCGCGACTGGCACAGGAACGACGGCCGGAGTTTCAAGTTGATGTGCCGGAGTTGGTCGGCTCTGCAACTGCCGGGGCCGCCCCGGGGGAGCAGTCCTGGAGAAGGCCCCGAAAAGTGGGGGTTCAGCCACGCATGTGGCGAAGATCTTACCAATGGAACGTCGAGTGGGCTGTCCGATGCCTGAGATTCTTTTTGGGGGACCGCAGGGAATTTCATTCGCGGATCCGAGTACGGCTTACGGGGTCCGGGGTATGGCAACACCCGCGCAGAACACGTGAAACAGCCTTCTGCGGCCTTGAGCTGATTCGCTCCAACCATGCTACACCAGTGCTGGGACATTTCTAGCCGGGTAGGTTTCTGAGGACAGATATTAGCAGACTAGAGGTTCGTCGCGAAGTTGGCTCTTTCGCAGCCATGGCGCGACGCCGGAGGCCCCGTCAACGCGCCCAGCGGTCGACCCAGGCATCTTGTGAAGGGATCCGTGCCGCTTCCGCCGCCGAGCTGATGGACCCCTGCTTTCCTACCCTAGAGCGCCACCCCCGAGGGGCGTCAAGAACTCCAGTCCCGCCTGGGAACCCTCACCAGAAGCCTGTGGATTCGCCCAGGCTACGCGGCTGCGCACCATGTGTACAGCGCCTTCAGCAGGAACAATGTCCACAGTCTGCCCTGGCACAAGGGCAACGCGCGTTCGGACTCCAACCCCCCGTTGCGTAATATTGGTGATTAGTGCTGGACCCTCGATCCTTTTGCCCTCAGGGTCGACAGTTAGCCGGATGGGAAATCTTGTGGGTTGGCGTTCAGATTGGCGGCGAGCGACTTCAGACATGCCCCGAAGTTATCACAGCAGACAACCAAATCCAAGACATCGGTCACAACAAGTCGCGCCAGGGGCGTTGGGCGGCCACCGTCCCTGCTGCAACCAATTACAACGCTGTACGCGCCAACACCCAACGCGGCTGAGGAAGTGGGACAGAAAGACTTAAGGCCTCATCGGGCGCGAGCAGCCAGTTGTCTCCGCGGTGGTAGCCAGCTCCGCGGGCCACGACATCCCGGGCAAGCTTCCATCCCGGAGCCGGCGCTCAAGCATCACCGATGCATTCGACAAGCTGCATGCTCCCAGGCCGACGAAGCTCTCCTGTCTGCCCTTAGCAATATGGCTCGAGTTAACGGACAGGTTGTCCCCGCGGCACCTTTGTGCCACCGGAACGCTACCCTCGGGCCATTGGTATCCCTGATGGCGGTGTTATCCTTCGCGTAACTGGCCGCGCGAATCCTGAGGAAAGAGGCCTGCCGCTCCCGCGAGAGGAAGGGGTGGCGGGCGTTTGAATAGATGAGCATGCAAAGTGAGAACAGTACGCTGGCGGGGGCGCAACGCGCCCACCGATTCCCCGTGCGGACGAGCCTCCGCTTTCGCACAAGCGACGAGGAAGCATGGCTGGAAGGCGAGACGCAGAACGTCAGCCGCTCGGGGATATTGTTTCGAGCCAGGGAGCCGATCAGCGTGGGCGCCCTGGTTGAGCTGAGATTCGTGCCGCCCAAGGGAATGGGCGGTCGGGGAGACGCGGCGGTCTCATGCCATGGCTGGATCATCCGTGCCACGCCACCTGACGGTAAGAGTGAGCTTCCTACAATGGCGGCAAACATTCTTACCTTTCGCTCCCTGCTCAAAGGCAATGGAGACGAGCCCTAACGCCGGAATGAAGCAGGAGCGGCCGCCGCGGCGCAACTACCCCCTTGCATTTTTACCCTTTTGGGTGTATAGGAGACGGCAGTTTCAGCGTAAATACTAGACTTCGTCACAAGTGACGCCGGAGAAGGCGATCTCCGACGCCCGGCGCATCTCCGCGCCGGACGCGTTGCGCTAATTTCGAAGCTTCAAAGCGAGGGTATGTTTATGCGCCGTACTAGCAGATATTTTCTGCTCGTGTGTGCCACAGCCCTGTCTCTGGGGTTTGTGGGTTATCTCGTGAAAGGTTCGGCACTGCTCGCCCCTTCGAGCGGCACCTGGGCGCCAACGCCCGGCGTGTTGGCAGAAGCGCGCAGTGGCGCGGCCGCGGCTGTGCTTTCCGACGGACGCGTGCTCATCACGGGCGGTGACGGCGCGGCGGGCTCAGCGCTGGCGAGCGCCGAAGTCTTCGGCCTCGACGGCAGCTTTAGCCCCATCGCTCCGATGGCCTACCCGCGCTCGAAGCACGCCGCTGCGGCGCTTGCTGACGGCCGAGTCCTTGTCGCGGGCGGCGTGGGCGCGGACGGCAAGGCCTCCAACTCCGCGGAAGTTTACGATCCCATCTCCGGCACTTGGCAAGCGGCGAACGCCATGCTCGAGCCGCGCTCGGGCGCGACGGCCACGCGACTTCCAGACGGCCGAGTGCTCATCGCGGGCGGCGAGGATTCCGGCACCGCGAGCATGACGCTGGAAGTCTTCGATCCGGTATCCGACAGCTTCGCGCCTGCCGGCGTGATGTCCACGCCGCGCAAGGACCACGCTGCGGCGCTACTCCGCGACGGGCGGATTTTCGTGATAGGTGGTTCTGACGGAACTAACGTCCTAGCGAGCAGCGAGCTCTGGGACCCGGCCACCGGACAAATTGTCGCTGGCCCAGCCCTCTCCGTTCCCCGTCAAGGACTTAGCGCCACCACGCTCATTGACGGCACGGTGCTGCTTGCTGGCGGCTCAAACGGCCAGGCGGACCTGGCGACGGCAGAGATTTTCGACCCCGTTGCCGGCACCATCACTCCGGCATCGAGCCAGCTTGCCGCGCCGCGCTCCGGGCATCGCGCCTTCCTGCTGCCGCACAACGCCAGCGTTCTGATCGTGGGCGGCACTTCTAGTGGCGCGCCCGTCTCGGGAGTGGAACTCTACATCCCCTGGGCAGGCGGATTCTCGCCCACCGGCCAGCCAGCGGTTTCGCGCGACCTCGCGGCCACCAGCGCCACGGGCACGGATGGAATGCTGGTGACGGCGGGCGGCAAGGATGCGGCAGGCGCCCTGCTCAATTCCGGCGAAGTCTACGGCTTCGCCACCCTCAAGACCGATAAGGACGACTACCAGCCGGGCGATTTCGTCATCATGACGGGCAGCGGCTGGGAGCCCGGCGACAGCGTCAACCTGCTCCTGCACGAAACCGGCATCCCTGACCCTGACCCCGACATCCTCCTCACCGTCACCGCCGATGACGCCGGGAACATCGTCGAGAACACTTTCCAGGCCGACCCACACGACCTCGGCGTGCGCTTTTATCTGACCGCAGTCGGAACGAAGTCGCAGGCGCAAATGACGTTTACGGACGATACAGTCACCAATGACTTAACTGCGGGTGGGAACGACACCTTCACGGCCGGAGGCTCGACGACAATCAATTACAAGATCAACGCGACGAGCGGTGACAGCCAACCTGGGTGCAACGCCAGCGACGGCTCGGCAGCGACGGTGAACATAGTGACGCCTGCGGAGGTCACGGCTACGCCGTCGTCGCTGGTGTTCAACTATTGCGGCAATCCCACGAAGGCCGTCGTCTTCACGGCGTCAGCGGCGGGTGACTATGCAATTTCGGCAAGCGTTAGCGACTCGGGAACCGGCACCTACAACACAAACCCGTCCAGGTTCACCCTGCATGTCCAAGCGCCAGCTGACACCACGCCGCCGGTCATCACGCCCACGGTCACGGGAACCATGGGCAACAACGGGTGGTACGTGAGCGACGTGAGCGTGACGTGGTCCGTGACCGATCCTGAGAGTGGGATCGCGTCCTCGACAGGTTGCGGCGAGACCGACATCACAAGTGACACCGCCGGTCAGGTCGTCACCTGCTCGGCGACAAACGGCGCGGGTTTGAGCAACTCGCAATCCGTCACCATCAAGCGCGACGCGACCGCTCCCACTGGGGTCAGCGGTGCGCCCAATCGCTCTGCGGACCACAACGGCTGGTACAACCATTCGGTCGATGTGGTCTTTACGGGCTCGGATGCCACGTCGGGCATCGACTCCTGCACGACAGCCACCTACAGCGGACCCGACGGCTCCGGGCTTACGGTGGACGGTACTTGCACGGACAAGGCGGGCAACACAAGCGCTCCGGTTGCCTCCATTGCTTTCAACTACGACGGCAGTGCGCCCACGGGAGTGAGCGGCGCACCGAACCGTCCCCCCGACCACAACGGCTGGTACAACCACGCTGTCGACGTGGTCTTCACTGGCTCGGATGCCGCGTCGGGCATCGACTCCTGCACGACGGTCAACTACAGTGGACCGGACGGCAGTGGCCTGACGGCGAATGGTTCATGCACGGACAAAGCGGGCAACACCAGTGGCACGGTCGCTTCCAGCGCATTCAACTACGACGGCACAGCACCCACAGGCGTCAGCGGGGCCCCAAATCGAGTGCCCGACCACAACGGCTGGTACAACCATGCTGTGGATGTCGCCTTCACGGGCACTGATGCGACTTCGGGGATCGACACGTGCAGCACGGTCAACTACAGCGGCCCCGATGGGACAGGCAAGACTGTGGACGGCACTTGCACCGACAGCGCCGGGAACACGAGCGCCCCGGTGGCCTCCAGCTCCTTTGACTACGACGCCACGGCGCCAAGCGTAACTGTGACTCTGGCTCGTGTGCCGGACCACAACGGTTGGTACAACCAGGCCGTTGGCTTCACCGTCTCGGGCAGCGACGGCACGTCCGGGATCGACACTTGCGACGCCAACGGCACCTACGGCAGCCCGGACAGCGCGACGGCTTCGGTGGTCAAGCACTGCACCGATAACGCCGGAAACGTGGGCGAGGGCCATGTCGACTTCAAATACGACGCAACGCCGCCCACGGTGACGTTGACACCGGGGCGGCCGGCCGATCACAACGGCTGGTACAACCACGCGGTGACGTTCACGGTTTCGGGCAGCGATGCCACCTCGAATAACGTGACCTGCGATGGTCCCCTCACTTACAGCGGGCCCGACAGCGCAGCGGCTTCGCAGACGGGCCACTGCACCGACGATGCGGGCAACACCGGTAGCAAGACGGAGACGTTCAAATACGACGCTACGGCCCCGACCGGCGTAACCGTCTCGGCTGACCGGGCGGCTGATCACAACGGTTGGTACAACCACGCCTTTACCGCAACCTGGTCTGGGACCGACGCCACGAGCGGGACCGCTAGCTGCACCGTGACAAACTACAGCGGTCCCGACACGGGCAGCGGGTCGATTAGTGGTACGTGCACCGACGTGGCGGGCAACACCAGTTCGCCACCCGTCGCGTTCGCGTTCCAGTACGACGCAACCAAGCCGACGCTCAATCCGAGCGTTTCGCCTAATCCGGTCGTGCTGAACGGCAGCGCCACGGCGAGTGCTGGGGCGAGCGACAACCTCTCGGGTATTGACACGCAGGGTTGCGGCCCTTTGGTGCTGAACACCGTCGGCAGCAAGACCGTGACCTGCACGGCGACTGACAAGGCAGGGAATTCCAACTCTGTCGACGCTTCCTACAGCGTGCAGTACGCACCAATGGGGATGTGTCAAGCCGGGCCTGGACACCAGATTTTGCAGCCCATTGAACTGACCGGCGTCAGCGTGTTCCAGAGGAAGCAGGGTAGCACCGCACCGGCAAAGTTCCGCGTTTGCGATGCCAGCGGGGCCTCGATTGGAACGCCGGGCGTCGTCCAGGATTTCAGAATCGTCAAGATCATTACCGGGACGATCGTCGACACACCTAACGAGCTGGTCGATTCAACTACACCCGACGCAGCTTTCCGTTGGACAGGTGACCAGTGGATCTTCAATATCAGTACTAAGAGCCTGAATGCCGGCAGCACATACGTTTTCCAGATCAGCCTGAACGACGGCACATCCATAATGTTCCAGTTCGGTCTGAAGTAGTGAGTAAGTGGGGCGGGCCGCGACGCGCGGCCCGCCCTGATCCCTCACCCTGGCCCTCTCCTCGAGGGAGAGGGTGCCCCGAGGCAGTCCATCGGGACGGGTGAGGGTGCCGTTTCGGCACGACGGAAGTCGTGCCCTGACCGAGACAAGCTAGGGCGGCGGGAGCAACGTAGATGCACCGGCGCTGAGCGCCGCCAAATCCAGGCGGGATTATCCGACCGCTCTCGCGTCCCGCCGCCCCTTATCTGTAGCGCCGCTCCCTGAGCGACGAATTTGTTCCAGGTAGGGGAGGGCTTCGCCCTCCCGCGGGAGCCCGGAGAGCTCCCCTACCAGGCGGCCGCGCGGGCGGGAGGTTGAGCGGGAGGCGGCCATGCTTCATATCCACTGGCTAGCTTCGTGCGTAGCCGCGGTATTTCTGTTCCTCCTCTACTGGCTGACGTGGCCCCGAAAGCCCGCGAAGCGGCTCCCCGGCCACAAACACTACTGTCCGGTGTGTCAGCAGGAGTTTACTTGCCTCGAACCCAACTGCACCAGCTACCTGCTCAGGGAGCATCCGGGCTGCGAATCCAGCTACCGGAGCTGGGGCGACCGCGCAGCTTGAAAGGACCCACGGTCAAGAACGCGCTGACCGCGGCTACCGATAACGTAGGGGAGGGCCTGGCCCTCCCGCGCGAGCCCGCCGACCGGCGGGCTCGCCTTCTGGTAGCGCAGGTTCCGCAATCCGAACCTGCGGCATTTCCAGGCCCCACGGTTTTTGGCGTGGGGCCAAGTGGGAAGATCGGAATGGGCACGAGGTTGCAGATCGCCTCACACTGAAAAAGCCGCCCCGATAGATCGGGGCGCTACACGTTCCCTCACCCCGGCCCTCTCCCCGAGGGAGAGGGTGTCCCGATGCAGTTGATCGGGACGGGTGAGGGTGCCGTTTCGGCACGACTGAAGTCGTGCCCTCGCACGAACAAGCTAGGGCGGCGGGAGCAACGTAGATGCACCGGCGCTGAGCGCCGCCAAATCCAGGCGGGATTACCTGCCCGCTCTCGCGTCCCGCCGCCCCTTAACTGTAGCGCCGGTCTCTGGTCGGCGAAGCTGTTCCGCGTAGGGGCAGGGCTTGCCCTGCCCGCGGGCGCCCACCGATCCGCTGGCTCGTCTTGTGGTAGCGCAGGTTCCGCAATCCGAACCTGCGGCATTTCCAGGCCCCACGGTTTTTGGCGTGGGGCCAAGGAGGAAGATCGCAATCGGCGCGAGGCTGCAGATTGCCTCGCGCCGGAAAAGCCGCAACACTGGAAACCGAGTGTTGCGCTACACGACGGCGGTGGAGACACCGCCGCTACAGCGACCGGCACGACTGAAGTCGTGCCCTGATCGAGACAAGCTAGGGCGGCGGGAGCAACGTAGATGCACCGGCGCTAAGCGCCGCCAAATCCAGGCGGGATTATCCGACCGCTCTCGCGTCCCGCCGCCCCTTAACCGGGTAGCGCATACATCGCTTTGTGATGTGTGCGGGCACCGAGCAAGGTAGCGCAGAGTTGGTCCGTAACTCTGCGGCTCGTAATCGTCGGGAACGAAAGCAGGGGCTCGCCGTTGGTCGCCCAGGGATAGGGCGGGCCAAGTCCCGCCCTGCCTCCTCGTCCCCGGTTTGCCAATACGCCTGGCGACCGGAGGCCAAATGCCCCTGTCATTCCGGCCTAGAGCCTTGGTGAGTTCGAGCGAGATCGTTCTTCACTACTTCGCCGCCCTTCATCACAAAAACGACCTTTTCTATCGCGCCGATATCCGTGAGCGGATCACCGGCGACGGCGACGATGTCCGCGAACTTGCCGGTTTCGATCGTGCCGATATCTTTCGACATGCCGATCAGCTCTGCAGCGTTCACCGTCGCCGCTTGAATGGCGGCCAGCGGCGTCATCCCGCCGCGCACGAGCGCGCTGAATTCCTTTGAGACGTAGTCCGGATCGTCGTCCACACCGTAGGCGATCTTGACGTCGTGTTTCAGCGCCCGCTGGAAGGCAGCCTGCTGCAGCGGCAGGATCGCTTTGCCCTTCGCGACGCTCGCGGGATCGGCGCCGAGTGAGGCAGCCACTTCGGCGCCCCGCTGGAATGCATTCAGCGTGGGCACCAGCCAGGTGCCTTTGCGCGCCATGAGCTCGGCGCCTTCGTCATCCAGTACCGTGCCGTGCTCGATCGAGTCCACGCCGGCGCGCACCGCAGCCTTGATTCCCTCTGTACCTTCCGCGTGCGCCATCACGCGCTTCCCGGCGCGATGCGCCACCTCGACCGCCCGCGCCATCTGCTCCTCGCTGAGCTCCTGTGTACTATAGTCGCTTAGCGGATCCATCACGCCGCCCGTAGCCATTAGCTTGATCCAGTCGGCGCCGTACTTGATGTCGCGCCGCACGGCCACACTCACCTGATCCACTGTGTCTGAGAGGTTCGGGCGCTGCTCGAGCGCCTGATCCGGCGCGAGGACATCCGCATCGCCGTGCCCGCCGGTGACGGAGACAAAGTTCCCCGAACAGACCATGCGCGGCCCGCGGATCAAGCCCTTTTTGATGCTGTCGCGCAACGCGAGTTGTCCATAGGCAAGATCAGATTCCCCCGCCTCGCGCAACGCGGTGAACCCGTGCTCGAGCCAGATCTGCAGGTTGCGCACACCCCAAAGCGCCGCTTGCGGCGACGACATGCGGAGGCCCGCGGTCGGCGACCAATCCTTCGGGTTGCCGAGCACATGGTTGTGGGCATCGATCAGGCCGGGGAGAACGGTCACGTTCGACAGATCGATTAACGGCACGTCCCTGGGCGCAGCACTCCCCACGCTAACGATGCGTTCGTCCGCGATCACGAGGACGACGTTCGAGGCATACTGACCCGTGCGCACATCAAGCAGCCTGCCGGCTTTGATGGCCACTCGCACAGCAGGCTGCTTGGCCTGTCCTGCCGCCGCTACTTGCGCAAACATAATGTGGATAACCATCAGCAATAGAATGGAGCGGAGTCGCATAGAACCTCCTTGAGAAGTTAGCGCAGAAGCATGGCGTCGTGTGCTTCTGGCGAAGACGGGGAATCGCCAGCTCAGCCACGACCATAAATTTGCTCTACACGATTGTTGCGGATGGGATTCTACACTGGAACCATGGCTGCGGGAACTGCGGAAGTGGCTGGTGAGGCTGGGCACCGGAACGTTGTACCTCGAACCGGGGAGCCCTTGGGAGAATGGCTACTGTGAGAGCTTCAACGGCAAGCTGCGAGATGAATGCCTGAATGGAGAAATCTTCTATTCGCTGAAGGAGGCGCAGGTCCTGATCGAGCAGTGGCGGGTGGAGTACAACCCGCGACGCCCCCACTCGGCGCTTGGCTATAGGCCGCCGGTACCGGCGGCCTATATCCCCCTGGGAGCACCAAGTCCAGTTTCGCAGCCCCGAGCGGTGATGTAGACTGTCTCACTTCCGGTGGTACAAAACCTCGCGCGGGTCACCCCCTCACCACGTGTAGTGCACCGTATAGGTGATGACGGCCTCGCCGCCGCCCTCGGGATTCGCATAAGCCATCTGGCGGTAAGCGTATTGCTGGCCATATCGCTGAAAGGCCGAGGTGTGGGGCACGTATCCGCTCCGCCGAATCTTGCCTTTGACGATCTTCTTGTCACCTGTCGGCAGGACAACTTCGAAATCCAGCACCTTGCCCTCCCTGCGCATCAACAGACCAATGCCGAGGCAGGCTCGTGGGTGCTTCAGGTAGGGCCAAGAACAAACGATCAAAAGGGGCCAATTTAGATTGGTGAAACCAAACACTCTTTCAGGAGTCGAAGAGGAACGTCAGCGAGGCGTCCCCGCAAGGTGGTCAACCCTGGGCGGGAGAGAGTTGCAGGTAGAGGCGCCGCAGCAAGGCTCGGTCGTTGGAAGTCATCTTGATGAATTCCACGGCGAAGCCCTCGCCAGCTTCGGAGTGTCTGACGACGGCGGTGGCGCGGAATATCTCGTGCCCAACCGTTATCCCCACGCGCAGTACCGTGCCCGACGGTACGTCGCGCTTGGTGCGCGCGAAGAGGCCGAAGGGACTCAACGTGACAAGGTCGCCCGTCAGACTTTGGCTCGATCCCACAAATCCCACGGGGATGACCGAGTTGGCCTTGACCCGCGCGGCTCGTCTTGCTTTCAAACTTCACCCCCCGGTTCATTCAGGTTGACAAAAGGTGGCGCGCACCTGATTTGTAGGCCTGCGGTTCTTACTTCAACCCGGATTCCACTTTGGACTCCCGGTTCCAACTGATTATACCGCAGTGCTGATTCCAGCCTGACCTGAGCGTGTAATTGCCCGTGGGGGAGCTCTCGCCCCTATCCAATCAGCCGAAGTGAGAGAGCGTCCGCCTGAGAAGGAAGGAGGTCAGGGCCAACAAGAGGTTCAAGGCGGAAAAGGGCTCCAGCCAACGGCAGCTTTAGTCCCGCGACAGGACGTGGTTGACCGGCTGCAGCGCTACGAAGGCAGTCTTGAGCGGTCTTTCGACCGCACTCTTTCGCAGCTCGAGCGTCTGCAGCGTCTCCGCCTGGGGCAACCGGTGCTGCCGGCAATCAAGGTGGATGTATCTCATGAGCTCGCCAGTATACCTTCCAACGGACCGACAACGTTTTGTGGGTTATCCAGAGGACTACGAACGAATTCGCTGGTCAGTTCGGGGCATGCCCCGAGCGACCACAGTGCAAGCAGCCGAAAACTCACCTTGAGGTTGGTACAGAAAAGCGAAATATTCACAAGACCATTAAAAGGCGTGGCCCACACGACACGCTCGATTGACTGCTAGGCTGCACGGACGGAGTTGTTATAATGGGTCACCTCGGGACAGGGAAGCCGAGAGAAGCCACTGCGGCGAGCCCGTCCTAATCCAAGCAGCCGTCAGGGTAATGACCAATCTGAGGCGCGGATTCCTGTCTATTTTCGACGTTCGGTCGGGTGAGGGACAAGTCCTCACCCTCCTGTTCATTACTGCCTTTTTCAAGGGCGCATCGATTCTTTTTTTTGAGACCGCTGCGAACACGAAGTTTTTGTCGGACTTCGGAGTAAGCCTCCTTCCACACGTTTATATCGCGACGGCGATCATCTCCGTCGTCGTGGGGTTCGGCTATATCAAGTACGAGAAAACGGTGCCGCCGCTTTCACTCATGAAGGGCGTGCTCGCCTTCCTCATAGTCATCATGGCTGGTTTCTACTTTCTCATGCTCCTGACGCCGGCCAAATGGCTTTCGCTGGGGCTGATGGTCTGGAAGGGTGTGCACTGGGTTCTCATCCAGATCGAATTCTGGGCGGTAGCCGGTTACCTGTTCAACGTGCGCCAGGGCAAGCGCCTCTTCGGGCTCGTGGCCACGGGCGATGTTTTGTCCAACATCCTCGGCGGTTTCGGCATGCCCTGGATTGTCGCTCAGACGGGAACGGTTCACCTGTTGCTGATTGCCGGCGTGGGACTCGGCTTCTGTTTCGTAATGCTCATGGTCACGGAAAAGACCCAGGGGCATCGCTTTGCCCGGGGGGAGGAGTCAGAAGAGGTGGGGACCAGGAGATCTCTCCTCCAGCTTTGTCGTGATCGATATCTCAGCTATTTCTTCATCCTCTCCCTGCTGTCCTGCGTATCGTTCTTCTTGCTGGATTACATTTTTTACGATCAAGTAAAATCAGTTTATACCAACGAAGCTACGCTGGCCAGCTTCTTCGGAATTTTTTTCGCCGTTCTCAGCCTGGTCAAGCTGGTCGCGAGCGGCGTTGTGGTCGCCCGCCTCCTCGCCCGGTTTGGTGTTGTTGCAGGACTCGTCGCGGCTCAGGCCGTGGCCTTCCTGGGAGTCTTTTCGGCCTTGGGACTTGCTGCCCTGGCCCTCGTCGGAGGATTCCTGTGGGTTCTGATCGGTACTAAGCTCTTCCACGAGGCCGCCACGTCCTCCGTGGAAGCGCCCACCTTCCGTATCCTTTATCAGCCCCTTCGTCCCGCCGACCGGTTGCGCGCCCAAGCCGTGCGTGAATGCATCATCGAACCGACCGCAATTGCTCTGGCCGGCCTCCTGATTCTGTTGATGACCGAGGTCTGGCAATTCGCTAGCGTCGGAATGTCCTATGTCCTCGTCGCGTTTGTCGGCATGACCGTCGTCTCGGCCTTCCTGGTTCGGCGGGAATACGTTACCGCGCTCATCCGTGCCATTAGCCGTCGCAGGCTTTTCAGCGGCCTCCTGTCGTTCGAAGACGCCTCGAGCCGGCGCATTCTCGAAGAAACGTTGAAGAGCGACATGCCCGTTGAGGTGATGACGGGCCTCAAATTGATAGAACGCGCCGACCACCCGTCACTCGGCCAACGCCTGCTCAGAGCGCTGGAGCATCCGGATGCGCAGGTCCGCAGGTACGCGCTGGAACGGATCGAGGCGAATCACCTCGACGCTGCGACCGATCGGGTCGTGAGTCTGATGGAAACGGAAAGTGATAGTGAGGTGCGCGGCGACGCGGTTCGAGTTTTCTGTGCGTTGAGCGCGGGCGAGGCGTTCGATGCGGCTTCACTCCATTTGGATTCGGCCAAGAAGCCGCTGCGAAGGGGCGCCATCGTGGGCCTGCTGCGAAGCGGTGGGCTGGAGGGCGTGCTCCTGGCAGGGTCGAGACTGAACGACCTGCTGAAATCTTCGTGCCCGGAAGAACGGCAATTTGCAGCCGAGATTATTGGCGACATCGGGCGCACAACGTTCTATCGCCCGCTGTTGGAGCTCCTGAACGACGTAAACGGCGATGTGCGGCGTGCCGCGCTTGTTGCCGCTGGCAGGCTCTCCAATCCCAAGCTCGTCGCATCGATCATCGAGCGTCTCCGAGAACCCTCTCTGCGCGAGGCTGCCCTCAAGGCGTTGGTCAGCTTTGGCGAGGCTGCCCTTCCGGGGTTGGCGGTGGCGTTCGATCGAGAGGAGGCGACGGACGGGGAGCGCGTTCAGTTGGTCAGGCTTATGGGCCGAATCCGAGGCGAGTCCTCGACGCGTAGCTTGCTGGACTATCTGATCGTTACCAATCGGAGGGTGCAGTATGCCGTGCTCGACGAGCTGGGGGGCCGAAACTTCCATGCCAGCGGTGACGCGGTGGGCTTGATCCGCGAGAACCTCCGGCAGGAAATACATGGGGCAGTTTGGATTCTGGCAGCGCTTCTGGAATTCTGCACAGCCGAGGAGATGGACCTCCTGGCCAATGCGCTCAAATGGGAAGCTCGCCATAGCCGCGAGCGGATCCTCTTCCTCTTGTCATTTCTGTATCCCTCGCAGGCCATACTGGATGCCAAGGAGAAGTTGTGTAGTGACCACGCCGATATGCGGGCCAACGGGCTCGAGGTGGTGGACAATCTGGTAAGTCAGGACGTGAAGGCGATGACCCTGCCACTGTTCTCTGATATCCCGATCGACCAGCAACTCTCGAGGTTGAAGGACCATGCACCTCAGGAGCCCCACGACCGGGAGGCCCTGCAGCGCGAGCTCATAACCAACACCGTCCTCTTCCCCTGGACGCGCGCTTGCGCAATTTACTTGGCGGGCAAGTGTCGAGACATGAGGTTCATGGACACGGTTCGCAGCGTCACGAACGATCCCAGTCCGCTGGTTCGTGAAACCGCAGCCTGGGCCGTTTCGGCCCTGAGCTCTGCCGCCGGAATGACCAAAGCATAGCCGGCGGGGGGCGCATTCAAAGGAGGAAACCGATGCGAATCACATTGGAAAGAGTGCTCATTCTCAAGTCCATTGACCTTTTCTCCGCGGTCCCCCCGGATGCCCTGGTCGAGGTTGCCTCGATTTTGGAGGAGATAGAAGTCGAGGCGGGCGAAGAAATCCTCCACGAGGGCGACATGGGAACAGCCATGTATATCATCGTCGACGGCCGGGTTCGGGTCCACGCGAAGGGCCGCGACATTGCCGAGCTGGGTCCCAGCGAGGTTTTCGGCGAACTGGCCGCGCTGGACCCCGAGCCACGCTCCGCCTCGGTCACCGCGCTTGAGCCCACTCAACTCTTCAAGCTCTCGAGCGCTCCTCTCTTCGAGCTGATGGCCAGCTACATGGAGGTGACGCGCGGCATTCTGAGGGTCCTCTGCAGGCGCATGCGCGCAGGTTTGTGACGGTGCTCCGGACGTGAGTGGGAAGCCTTGCGCCTGGGGAAATGAGAAGGAACCCGCCTAGGTATGAGGAAGGGCGCATGTTCGATTGGATCAACGAACTGACCAAGGCGCTCATCCCGGTCTCGGCGGTTCACACGCAACGCCAAGTCGAAACCGCCCGACGTCGGGCGGTGGAAACTTGGCTACAAAGAAACGGAGTGATTACCATCACTCAGAACAAAAGGGTGTTACCCTCTTTCCCAGAGAAAACTCCTCATAATTAGGTTGGCCCCACACCCTTCACTCGCAGCCGAACTGTAACCTCCTGAGCCGCAAGGGCCGAAGCTCCTGTTATTCTTCTGCTTTCAGGAGAGGGGCGAAGCCGCCTGGCGGTATCGCCTAAGGCCGCTCTCCTGGCGGCGGGGCATTGGCATTGACTCCACCTCCCCCGGGAGCGGGAGGCTTCCAGCCGTCGTGCGAAGGGCCATTCTGAAAGAACTTTGCATCCTTGCTGAGCGGATGTCCCGTGGCATACGTCGCGTTCGCCTGCCCGAAGATCTTGCCCGCCCTGAGGGTGTCGTCATGAATCTTCGCCACCATCTGCTGATACCGAACGTCGGTTTGCGGGAATCCCGAAAACACGCTCAAGTCGTGGTTCCCGACGATGACTACATCCACGCCGGGCACTGAGGCAATGTCGTACGCATTCGCAACCCCGGTCGGCGTTTCGAGCATGACGACCAAGAGCATATTGTCGTTGGCGGTCTGGGCATAGTTGGGGCCCCAAATGGTACTTGCCTGGCCCTGCCCCGAACTGCGCCGTCCGACCGGTGGGTACCGCAACCACTTGGCGGCTTCCCGCGCCCTGTCCACGTCATCGACCGTCGGAACGATAATCCCCAGCGCGCCAATGTCGGTGGCATGCTGGATGTGCCATTCCTGCGCGTCCGGCAGGCGAATCATAGGAGTCGCGCCAGCGTGTGGGCACGCGGCGATCATTTTCTCGATGTCCTTGAATTCCAGGGTGCTGTGCTGCATTTCGAACCAAGCATAATCGTAATGCTTGGCCGCCTCGCAATAACCTGGGATATCAAACTGCGATTGCGTGAAACAGAAGAGCTGCTTGCCTTCCAGAAGCTTCTGTTTGGCCGTGTTGTACAATTTGGCCTCCCTGGGGACCTGGCCTTGCTGCTGTGCGCCCGCCGGCATGCCGAATAAGGCTATGACTGCAAACAGAACTAAGGCTCTTTCAACTGAAGCCACTTTCATCATCGACGTCCCCTCCCCAAAGGCTCTTCACCGGTCATGTGCAAGCCTTTTCTTCAGTAGCCGCGCTGCTTGTCGACGACGTTCAGCAGGGGCAATCCGTTCGCATATCGCCTCACGTTTTCGGCGATCAGCCCGATCATGCGGAGGCGGCGCTGCGGCGAGAATCCTGAAGTGTGGCACGTGAGAACCGTGTTGGGGCAGTCCCACAGCGGCGAATCCGGCGGCAGAGGCTCCGGCGTGACCACGTCCAGCCCGGCTCCCGCAATCCAACCCTCGTTCAACGCCCGGATCAGCACCGGCTGGTCTACCAAGCCGCCCCGGGAAATGTTGAGAAAGTACGCCGTCTTCTTCATCGCGCGGAACACCTTCTCGTCGAACATCCGCGTGGTCTCCTTGGTGAGCGGGGCGGCACTGACCAGCACATCAACCTGCGGAACCATCTCCATCAGCCATCCCGGCTCGCGCAGCGTATCGACGAAGATGGGCTTGACCATGGGTTTGGCGTCGGTCGCGAGAATCCTCATATTGAAACCGTAGTGTGCCCGCATAGCCGTCGCCGAGCCGAGGCCGCCCAGGCCGACGATCCCCATCGTCATGCCGTCCACCTCCACCAGATTTCGCTCCGCGAAGAATTTCTTCTGCGGGAACTGCGGGATGTAGTACTTGTTGAGGCCGCGCGTCAGCGCCAGCAGCATCGCGATGGCGGTCTCGGAAATACACGGTGCGAACATGCGCGCCATGTTGGTCACGACGACAGGACTCTTCACCAGCTCCGGAAACAGCGCCCTCTCCATACCGGCTTCGGTGTGCTGCATCCATCTCAGGTTCTTCGCCTTGGCGAGCATGTCGGGGTTGACAGCCCCGATGACGACATCGACCTCCGGTAGAAGGCGATTCAATTCATCGAGGGACATCGTCACGGTCATCTCGATATTCTTGCCCTGTGACCGAATCTGCTGGACCTCGGCGGGTGTGAATGTGGCCGCCGGTGCTGCGTAAGATGTGGCGATGGTGGCAATCCGGATCCGCTCAGGAGGCGGGTCGAAAATCGCGATTCTGTCGGAAGTGAGCAAGGCTGGAACGGCCGGCGCCGCCACCGCAGCCGATAGGAAGGATCGACGGGATACCAATTCATCTGTCATAGCTACTCCTC
>JAIQGH010000190.1 GCA_020072655.1 Terriglobia bacterium
TGGCCGGGCTGGTCCTCGATATGTGCGCCGCACCCGGTGGCAAAACCATCCGTGCTCCTGAGGGCCCGGCAGGCGAAAACCGCAAGGCGGCGCGTGCCCGCTTACGAGCCAAGTCTGGGCTGACCCAGCCCTGCTGCGCCCCCGATGCACAGCGCCGTCGGTCTGAAACCTGTGGCGGCGATGTTCCCCACTGCCGGTTGGCTTGGGTAGCCCTCCCGCTTGCCGTCAGCGCTTGCCCGGTCCAGGACAAGTCCACTCCGGGGATAGGTTTGCTCCCAAGAATGGCAGCAGGAGCGACGCGAGATGTCGTCTACAAGATCTAACGTCGGTCACGCTCAAGCGCGGCGATTGCCAACATAGCCTGCGACGATGCGGGCGCCACAGGGCAACCGACGAGCAACGTAAAGAGAAGAGATAAAGACTGGGCTGAGTGAGCAACGAGGTCCCTGCGGTTAATCCTGGTCTGCGAAGCGGACTTGCACGCAATGCGCGTCTTGATTTTCGAAATATGCAGCCCTTCTGGCCGTCCCTCGGGCACATAAGAAAACTATTTTCGTTCTCACGCCACGCCCTTGCCTGCTCCGCCTCTCGAGTGGCCTGGCGGTCAAAAAGTCCATGTTCAATGAAATTTCTTCTCCTGAAGCCTGTTCTCAGGCCTTTCCCTGATCTCCATAAGGCGTAGTGACGCGGAGAGTTATCGTCGCCGCCATCGGGGGAGTAGTAGATGGGCAATTGATTGCTTTACGGTCGGAGCGAACCAAAGCCGCCCCGAGGCTTTCGGGGATTTGGCACAGGGGGGTTCGCAAAACTCATTGAACTCCTTGAGGGTTTAACCGGAGAGCAGGGCATGAGGCGAATGTTTTTTGCAGAACAGCAAGCAGTACGTGGAGGATACAAATCCCAACAGTCGCACGCTTATCCCATTGCGACAGTTGGGGCCTTTCCCTCGGCTCAGCAACGAGCCGGGCATCCGGGATGAGTCGATGCTTTCGTGCTAAAGGCAGTAATAGATTGTGAACTAGGTGCGTGGGAGTTGGCTGCTCCCACGCACACGGTGCCACAACGCTCAGAGTCTAAAGGGGACTAAGTGTCATGGCCCAATCTCACTCTATCATCGTCGTCTTCCACTTTCAACGCTCCCATGCGAGGGCAGCTCCCCGCCCGTCGGGATCGGGCGAGCGCCAAGAGCGGCTTGTGTCGCTCTGAGCGCCGTCGGGTCGTATGTCCGCCACCCGTTTCATCGGTCGCTTTTTGCCATATCCAGGCTGGTCGTCCCATATGAACCGCTCGATGGGTAGATCCGCCGAATCACCGGGATAAGGAGGGACAAAGGGCAATGTTCCACAGGGATTCACGAGCGACACTCGGGCTAGTTTGCCAAGCAACACTGGCAGGCATCATCGTGAGCGGGAGCCATGCGCTGTTGTCATCCGACGAGAATTCAGGAACCATTAAGCAGGCAGTTCAGGCCCCAGACCGGGCACAGGATCGGTCAGGCGCACCCGCCCTGCAGAGGCGTAATCCTCGCTACCAAATCGAAGAAGGAGACGTCCTTGACCTTAGCTTTCCGTTTACGCCCGAATTCGACCAGACTCTCACCGTCCAGCCAGATGGTTACATCAACTTGAAGGGTGTGGGCGACCTCCACGCCGAAGGATTAACCGTTCCCGAGCTACGGGACCAGCTGCAGAAGTCCTATGCAGGCATCCTTCACAATCCTGTCATCACCGTGACACTCAAGGAGTTTGACAAGCCCTACTTCCTGGCTCTGGGTCAAGTTGCACGCCCTGGCAAGTATGATTTGCGCGGCGATACGACGTTGACGCAAGCGCTCGCCATGGCTGGCGGCTTGAATGACAAGGCGAAGCATTCGCAGGTCTTGCTCTTCCGCCGCGTTTCCCCCGACTGGGTGGAGGCAAAGAAGTTGGACGTCAAGCGCATGTTGAACGGCGGAGATTTAAGCGAAGACCTCCACCTCCAACCCGGGGACATGGTTTACGTTCCCCAGAATAGGGTTTCCAAAATAAAGCCGTTCATTCCGTTACCTACGCTAGGGGCCTACCTCCGCTAATAGCGTGGACAACGAGGGCGCGGCCCTGACTTTAGGAGGCAATATGGAGACGTATTCAATCCAACCCCGTGCCATTCGTCGGTCTCCCGACACAGCACGAGAGATCTTGGCGATACTTTTCCGGCATCGCCGATTGCTCGTTGTCTCGTTTTTCGCAACATTCGTGGCCGCGGTGGTCGCGACCGTCCTGTTTGGGATCCGCTACGAGGCTCAAACCGAAGTCCTGGTCAGACACCAACGCGCGGATAGCCTGATTTCCGCGGATGCCGGCCCGGGCGGACACGATGCGATACCGACCGATCGGGAAATCAACTCCGAGGTGGCGCTGCTCCAAAGCGATGATCTTCTTCAACAGGTCGTGCAGCGGACTGGGCTCGACTCTCAGGCGGTGAACCCGCTCACTAAGTGGATTCCCGACTGGTCCTCACCGCAGGAACGAACAGCCAAGGCTGTCAAGAAGTTGCAGGACCACCTGCGGATCACGCCCGTGCCCCAATCCAACGTGATTGACCTGTCTTATGTCTCTCGCGATCCTGAGCAAGCCGCGCGGGTGCTCCGGGAATTCACCAGTGCGTATCTAGCGAAGCACGTGGAAGTGAACAAACCACCTGGCGTGTTCGACTTCTTCCATACTCAGACCCAGCAGTACGCGGATCAACTCGGAAGCGCGGAAGCTCAACTAGCCAGCTTCATCCGGGAGCAAAATGCCGTGGCGCCCACCGTGGCCCGGGACCTAGTGCTCAAGCAGGCGGTCGATTTCGAAGGAGCATGGCAGCAAACGCAGGCCGATATCGCCCAGAGCGCCCGGCAGGTGGAGGCGCTCGAAAGACAACTGGCGCAGGTGCCGCCACGTTACCGGACTCAGGAAAAGGTCGCGGATAATCCGCAACTCATGGCTGACCTGAAGTCGACCCTTTCCGGCCTGGAGCTCAAGCGCGCGGATTTGCTGACCAAATACGCGCCCACTTACCAACTAGTGCAGGATGCGGATCAACAGATCGCCAAGATCCGCAAGCAGATCGCTGGGGAGGAAAAGAGCCCGATCCGCGAGGAGATGACCGATAGCAACCCGACGTATCTCGTGCTCGAACAAGAATTGAAGAAAGCTAAAGCGGAGTCCAAGTCCTTGCAGGCCAGGGCGGCCGCCACGGCGCCGCTGGCGGGCGCTTACGGCCGGAAAGCTCTTCTCCTTGACGAGCAGAACCTCAAACTGCAGGACTTGACCCGCGCCGTCAAGGTCGCGGAAGACAACTACCTGCTCTACAACAATAAACAAGAGGAGGCGCGCATCACCGACGCTCTGGATAACAAACGCATTTTGAACGTCGCCGTGACAGAAACGCCCTCCGTTCCGGCTCTGCCGACCACTTCCCCCCTGGAGTTAGCAATGGCGGGATTCGTTCTGGCCATGATGGTCGGAGTCGGTTCAGCGTTTACGGCCGACTATTTCGATCCTTCCTTCCGGACGCCGGACGAGGTGGTGAAGAGCCTGGATGTGCCAGTGTTGGCGGCTTTGCCAAGTGCTCACCGAGATCCCATGTTCGCGTTGATCCCAGGCAACGGCAACGGTCATGGGCGCCGATGGCTGTTCCGGCGGGGCCATTCACAAAAGGCTCTCCTTGGTTCGATGCCCAGAAACGGTTATTAAGGGCGGGTGGATATGTTTCTTGATTTCTACAAACTGCGTGAACAGCCGTTCGGGGTGACGCCGGACCCGCGGTTTCTCTACTTCGGGGAGTCACATCGGGAAGCTCTGGCTTCTCTGACCTACGGCCTCCAGACGGGCCGCGGGTTCATGGCGTTGATCGCCCCGCCCGGCATGGGAAAAACCACCCTGCTTCACCGCTTGATGGAGCAATTCCGGGATTCGGCGCGCACTGCGTTCTTGTTCCAACAGCAATCGGATAGTCGGGGTTTCATGCGCAACTTGCTGTCGGACCTGGCAATCGAATCCCGGGCTAACGACCTCGGAGGGCTCCAGCGGGAATTGAACGAGGTTCTTCTCGCCGAGTTCCGCCAGGGGCGCCGCTTCATTCTAATTCTGGACGAAGCGCAGAACCTCGACGATCCGATTCTCGAGACTGTTCGCATGCTCTCGAATTTCGAGACGCCCAACGCCAAGCGAATCCAGATTATCCTGTCCGGGCAGCCGCAACTCGCCGATAAGCTGGAGCGCTGGGAATTGACCGTCCACCGCCTGCAACTTGCCGGCCACAAGGGACCGGGCTTGTTCACGCGTGGAGCACTCCACGACATTGCTGTGCGCAGCGGAGGGATTGCGCGAAACATCAATGATATGTGCTTCCATGCCCTGTCGCTCGGATGTGTGAAGAAACAGAAGACGATCGACCAATCCACCGTGGAAGAGGCAGCACACGATTTGAACTTGGCGTTGCTTGGCTCGGCGACTCGCTCAAGACCGGAGGGGGCAACCAGCCAGCGCTCCCAAGGTCCTGATCCCTCTGCGTTGTGGCAGGACACGCCGATCAACGACCGGGACTTCAGTCATGGCGTGGACACGCGACTGCGGTCCTATACGCCCGCGATCGTGAGGGGAAGTTCGGGGGGGCGAGTTCGCTGGTTCATTTCTGCCCTGTTGTTAATTGTCCTGTCCTGGCTGATCGTCCCCCGGCTTGAAGAGAGAGGATTCTCCGTCGAGGAGTCCATGTACGCTCTCTTTCAGCGTGCCGGGGAGGTCATCCGGGCGGCGTCTGGCTCGCATCCTTCGCCCCCGCTCCCTTCCCACGTCTCTCCAAGTGGGTCCTCGACCGTTGGCGCGAGCGAGCAACTCCCGGCGGTCCACGGCCCGGTCGAAGTTGATGAATCGAAGGGCCCCCTGACCGAGGATCCCGGCTCGCAAAACGCAGACCCCGATAACTCGGCGGGGCTCTCGGGTTCGGCTGACGGCGATGCAAGCGGAGGGGTCGTGCGGGGCAACCTTAGTCAAGCGTCGAGGGAAACGCTGCCGGCTCCAACGGAAAACGCGCCATCTGACCCCGAGACCAGCGGTGATCGCCAGGCGGCGACCAGGAGGGGATCCCTCTTCCTGAACTCCGATGTCCGCGGGGCGACGGTTTATCTGAACGGAACAACAAAGCCCGGCTGGAAAACGCCCTGCCTTCTCAGCCTGCCCCCTGGCGGGTACAACCTTGCCGTGCTGAAGGCCGGCTACCACGTTGCGAGGGAGTGGGTGGATCTGAATTCTGGGGAGGCGAAACAACTGTCTGTCTCCTTGAAACAGGAGAGCGCCCCCGCTGCGGGGATCGTGGTGAAGACCGAACCGATGGGCCTCCTCGTCTTCATCGACGACCGGTCACGTGGCGCGAGCGAAGTCTACGCCGAGCTTCTTCCGGGGCGTCACACTCTGAAGATCCTACCGCCCTCGGGTGGGGAGCCTTACCTAGGAACATTTT
>JAIQGH010000191.1 GCA_020072655.1 Terriglobia bacterium
AATCCGCACGCATGGGACATACCTTCTTGGCCGGGCTGGGGGACCGGCCTTATGACGGACACGCGCTACCTGGGCGAGCCAGATGCTACCACAGGCGGGTGACGGCAGGGTAGCGCCACTCCAGAAGGGAGACGCGTCAACCCCCGGGCGGGTAAGGTATGATGAATATTGCCACCCTGGAGGCTGCGATGAGGCGGGCAAGCTTCTCTCTGGGTATGATCCTTTCTCTTGTGACCGGCCTGACGCTGGGGGCCACGGAGCCCATCTACGATGAGAGAGCAGACGCGAAACAACAGATTGCGGCGGCGGTTGCCGAAGCGGGGCGGCGCGGCCATCCCTCGCGCAACGTCGTGCTGGTCTTCGGCGCCAACTGGTGCCTGGATTGTCGCGTCCTCGACGCACAGATGCACGAGGGCGAATTGGCTTCCCTGATCAAAAAGGACTTTGTCGTGGCCAAGATCAACGTCGGTCGGATGGACAAAAACCTCGACGTCGCCGCGAAGTACGGCGTCCCCATCAAGAACGGCATTCCGGCCCTCGCGGTCCTCGACCCCCGTGGCAAGCTGCTCTACGCCCAAGACCAGGGACAGTTCTCAGACGCCCGCCATATGACCTACGAGAGCATCAAAGCCTTCTTCGAGCGGTGGAAGCCGAAAGGATGAAACAGATCCTTGCGTTCACGGTCGTCCCCAACCGTTGACCCTCCTGAGGCGCGTCTAACTCACGCCGAGTAAGGTCCTCCCAAGTGGCGATTGGCGGTGCACGCGCAGGATAGCGACGGCGATCCGCGGCAGGGCTTCGAGCGAAGGAAACGCGAGGTATCGGCCCTCCCAGACGGGATTGAATTTCTTCTTGTATTGGAAAAGGGACTTGTACTCGTAAATTCCTCGCACGTTCTCAAACAGCAGGCGCACGCCCCGGTCGAGCACTGTAAATTCGTCCTCCGGGCTGACGTTGGCGAGTGGCGCGTTGGAAAGGCTCGCGGATTCGTACCCGGCTTTCTGGAAGTGTAGTAGCGACTGGGCAATCAAGTAGTCCATCAGGGACTTGGGGGCGTCCGCGGCATAGCGCATCAAGTCCAATGCCAGTCCGTCCCCCGCATAAGACCGCCAAGTAACAAATCCCAAGACCCGGCTTCCGATCAGCGCGGCGAAGAGCTTTTGGTGTTTCAGCGTCAGGGGATCAAACCTCCCCATGCTGAATCCTATTTCCGGCAACCCTTTGCGCGAGAGCCATTGCTCCGAGATGGCCTGCAACTGGTCTACGAGCTCCGCCGGGGGGGAATCGGGGAGGAGTTCGACTCGGATCCCGGGAGCCTCGCGCTCCACTTTGGTCACCGAATTCCGCACCTTTTTCAGCTTGGGGCTGCGCAGGTCAAAATCCGCCAGCCGGATCACCGCCTCCTCCGCAATCTTCAAAGTGCGTAATCCCGGGGCGCGATACAAGTCGAGATTGCAGGCGGTGACCTCATAGAAGCAAGGTGTCCAGTCGTGCTGGCGGCAGTAAGCGAGGAACTCGTCCACCGCTGTCCCCAAGACTTCGGGCGGGCCGACGGGGTCGCCTACGGTGACGGCCACTCCGGTCGAGACGCGGTAAGCCAGAGCGGCCCGCCCGCCCGCCGCGAGGAAATGGTGCTTGTCCGGCTCAGCGGCAAACGCGGCCAGGGAGTGATCGCCGAATTCCTGGATCAGCGTTTGGGCAGCGGGCAAAGAGGGGTCAAGGCGGCGCAGAATCACGGGACGGAAAAGCAGCCACACCAGTATCAAGCTGGACCCGATCGCCAGCCAGGCGATGGAATCCAAAAACACCTGAGCATGGTGCGTGTGGGGATGGATACCGAGGTCGGTGCTCCCGACCGCCGCTAGCAGGGTGGCGCGCACTGCTTGACGGAGTTCGAAAGGCGGGTCGATCGCGCGGCGTAAGCGGTACTGGCCCAGACTGCCGTACAAAACCAGAGCCAGCAGGAGCGCGGGCGCCAACAACAGCGAGTGGCGGGTCGAAATGGGATCGCTGCCGGCGATAAAGTGGCGGCGTGCGGCGATAAGGTAAAGGAGCAGCGCCAGGGGCGGCAGGACGAAAGCGAGATGCAGATTGGGCACCAGATGCAGCGCGAGCGACGCGCTGACGACGATCAGCGCCAGTTGCCAGGCTCGCCGTTTGCCGCGCCCCAGTCCCCGGCCCAGCGCCATGAGCAAAACTCCGGAGAGCACCAGCAAGACGCGGCTGCCATGATGCACCTCCAAGGGAAGCCATTCCGCCCAAGGACTGGCATGAAACTGATGCCGAACGCGGAACCCATCGAGAAGGTCAAACGCCCCGCCTAACATCACCAGCCCGGCAACGAGGCGGTGAATGAAGTGAGGGCGAGTTCCGAAGGCCATAGGTTAATCAGTCTTTGGGCTTCGCGGCTAAGGTCTCGAACCAGGCAAAGGCGCGGTCGAGCGCTTGATAGAAGGCGGGCCGCTGATTTTCGAAGTGGTGATCCTTCGCCTCGACGCAAACTATCTGCTTCGGCTCCCCGGCGCTGGCAAAAATTTCGCGAGCCTTTTCCAGGGGTACAAATTCATCGTGCGCGGATTGGATCATCGTGAGCGGCACAGGCGGAAGCTTCCCCACATAGTCCTTGCTGTTGAACGTCGGCTCCTTGGGCACCTTGTGAGTGACGTAAATGATCGAATCACTCCAGCGCCAGGCAAGTTCGTTGAGTTCCGGCAGGCCAATCGCCACGACGCCGCGCAAATCTGCTCGGACGCCCGGATCGAGCGCGCCAAGTACGACAAGACCAGCGCCCTCGGACCATCCCACCAGCACGACGGACTTGGCGCCGCTTTGTTCCTTTGCGAAGCGGATGATCGTGCCAAAATCTCCGGTCACTTGGGCCGGCTCGAGGGCTTTCGCCTTGGACAGTGTGAAGAGGTATTCTTTCGCGTCTACGCCGAGCGTCGGATATCCGTGGTCAGCAATGTACTGGGCGATCTCGACCACGAAACCGTGCCAGCCGCCGTCGCCTGAAGCCACAATCACTGCGGGGGATTCCGGTTTGTGGGCGGGCGGGTCGTAAAGATAAAAGGTCTGCGAAACGCCGCGAATGGGGAGGCTGACCTCGCGCGGCGCCGCAGTCAATCGCCTTGGGACAAGCGTTAACGCGAACAAAGAGCAAAGGGCAACAACTCGCTTCACCCGCATCACCCCTATTATCGCATGAGGCTACGGCCGAGGGAGGTTAACGTGGTCTGCGCGGGAGCCGATTACTGCGCGCATGCAATCGCGATGAGGCGCGGCTTTGATGCAGAACCCGCTAGCGCAAGCGCACAAGTCGTTCTGCAACGGCCCGCGAACCCTGCGGCGGTTCAAGATGAATCGTCGCGGGCGGCACGTCTTCAGTACTGCGTGACCTTGACGACCTTTTCGCCGTCGAAGGTGACGAAGAGGACGTGGGGCGGGAGGCCGTAAATCCAGTCTTCCTGCTCGACGCCGGCGCGGTCTTCGCGGACGCGGCGGTCAGGCGCGCCTTTGGCGGAGAGCACCGCATCGCGGTCCATGCCCACGATGACCTCGTGTTTCTTGATGGCCTCTTTGATTTCTGGGGAAACGGCGGGCGAGTAAAGGACGGTCGGCGAGTGGCGATTGAAGTCGAGGACGCTGGCCAACAGGGCTTTCACTTTCGGGACGGTGAGGTCAGCCTCCTTGCCCTCATAGGCGAGCGAAACCAAGGAGCCGTAGGAGACCGTGGGCGTCTCGGGAGCGATCGGCTGAGTCATCGGACCCACGCCGATCTCGATGTGCTGATACCACTTTTTCTTCTTTGCGCCTCCGTTCAACTCCAGAATGACTCGGTTCGACTTGAACTGGACCTTGGTGATCGTGACCGGCATGCCCGGCCGGATGGCAACACCGTTCTCCCGCATCTCCGCGTCCGCCTTGCCCTGCTCCAATTGGCCTTGCGCGTTCACCGTCAGCCCCCGCTTGCCGCGCGGCATGGCGACCTTCGTGACCGCAACTTCATGGGCGAGCCCGCGAATCAGTCCGATGCGCGCCATCTCGTCCGGGCTCAACTGCTTGCTCCCGGACGCAATCGAGGAGGCCAAAAAGAGAATAGCGGCTCCGACCGCCATGGTCAGGAATGCGCGCCTCTCTGCCCGACCACAACGTCTCTCGCCGTTCTTTCGTATGCGCCGCGCCATTTAACTCAAGTTGGACGGGTCAGTTGGATTCCGCTCG
>JAIQGH010000192.1 GCA_020072655.1 Terriglobia bacterium
CGCCACCCTGGCCTCAGGACTGGCCGGCGTCCCGCCTGGCCACGCACCACTCCCGGCAGCGCCGGGCGGGAGTGCCGCCGATTCGCTCTCATTACTGGCCCGGTGACGTCGTGATGCCCAGGTAAAACCAATAGCCAATCATCACCAGCAGCAGGACAATGGAAAGCGCCCCCAGCGCGCGAATCGGCCAGCGGAGCTTGCCGGCTCTCATCTCGACGATGGTCTGCGCGTGGATCGCGCGCTCTTCACGCGCATCGTCGGTCAAGGGAATCCAGTCGGCCTCCTTGCTTTCCAGGCGGGACCGGTAGAGGAGAAGAAACACGAGGGCGATGGTGACCAGACCCCACGCAGTGATCAAGCCCATGGACGGACTCATCTTTCACCCCCAAAGGCCAGACATGTTATCGACGCGGAGAGTCTAGCTCGCCACCGAGGGGAAAGCAACTCGTGCCGCCCCATTCCATTAAGGAGCCGCGCCAGTCTTTGTAGGAAGGACGCAGAAAACGGTCTAAGATCTTGCGCGTTGAACTTGGGCAGTTACTTGATCCACCGCCAGAGCCGGTGCGCGGCGTAGGCGCCCCAGCCACCGACGATGGCGCCTATTGCCAGCCCTTGGGCGCCCCCCGCCAGGGCTCCAATGCCCATGGAAGTGCCAGCAACCCCGGCCAGGAACAACACTTCCTTCTTGGAGACTCCCGACCGCCGTCGCCCGCGGGTTTCCCGCTCGTAAGAGCGCTGTCGTGCCCGCGGCTGCGGGCGAACGCTTTGCGGGCTCTCATTCGGACTCTGCGTGGCGGCCGGCGCCGCGGGGGCCGGCGGTTGAGGACGGACGGCTGCAACCTGTCCCGAACCTTGTGCCGCCATCAGGAGCTCCGGCACCAGCAGGGTCAGGGCAAGCATTGCGAACATCGTCTTTCGTCTCATGGCATTTCACCCTTTCAGGGAGCGTTTCCTGGCTCCCGGCACGCGCGTTCGCTGCCCACCTCTTGCCGAAGCCGCTTCTCTTTCTCCGGCGCGTACACGGGCGGCCCGACGAGCCGAATTCTTTACGCTACCGGGGGTTCGTAGCCCGGCCCCGGTCCAGGCTGGCCGTCGACGGCGCGGGCGACGGCTGTCCGCCCTGTTGCGTTGCGGTCGCACCTTCTGAGCTTGCGGACAATTCGGATTGCCGGAACTTCGGAACACTCACATAACCGCGCGCCTCATTCCGATCGATCTGGTTGATGACGAGTTCCAGGGGTTGCGCGTAGTCAGCGGGATAAAATAGGACCGGCTCGAATAGGTTCACATGTTTCTTGTCAACCTCGACATCGTCCACGATCAGCTTCAGGTCGCAGTACCCGCGCTTGGTGTTGGCTTTGCGAAGGGAAACACTGATCGGCCCGGCGCGGTGGAACTGCTTCGACTTGGCGAGATCGAACTCGACGTAATTGCGCAATCCCTTCTTCTCGAGCGCGACCAATTCGTCGTGCGTGCGAGCGATTGACCCGTTCAACTCATCGCGTGTCGAGCCCAGTTTCCCTTCCAGATCGCTCCGAGTCTTTTCGACGTCCTGGCGGGTGGCGTCGAGTTGTTTCTGCTGATCTGAGAGTTGCGCTTGCAGTTGCTTCCAATGAGGATCCTCCGCGGGGGTGCGCTGGGCGCGGGTATGCTTCGCCGTAACGTGCTGGGCCTTCGGCGCCTCGGGCGGCGGGGTGCTCGGTGCGGGTTCCGGGGGCGGTGGCGCGGTCAGACTGTTCAGCTTGGCGGTGACTGTGTCGAGCTGGCTGCGCGTCTGATTCAGCGCGAGGCTCATTTGATCGTAACCCGCGGTGAGTTGCCGCGACTTTTGCCGCTGCTCCGCGATATAGATGCCGCACGCCACGGTCGCAATGAAGAACACAATGGCCGCGGCGGCCAGCCAACGATTCCGGCCGGTCGAGGGTGCGGAGACTTCTTCAAATCGATCTTCCTCCATGTTGGCCTCCCTCTTCGGTTGGGGTCGCCCCTTTGCCCTGGCCCCTCAAGTACGTAGGCAAGCCAGATGCCATGGAACGATTGCCTCCATCCATTTGGGAATCAACAGGTTGCCGGTTTTGCCAAGAGAAGGACCCTGAGGGATGCAAGGAACAGATTGCCGGGCAGGAGAAAAAAATTCAGGGCGCGGCTAGCTGGCAGCCATCAAGGAAGGCAGAATCCGGCGTCGAGCGCGCCGGCGAGGGGCGATCATTTATTGAACTGACCGAGGATGGTGTTCACGGATCTGAGGATGGCCTGCTCGAAGGACACCAGGTTTTCACTCACCCAAGCCATGCTCCATTCGTAGGAAGTTTCCCACGCCTGCGGGGAAGTCCAAATTGCACGCAGTCGCTCCCAGTAAAGGGCCCGGACGGCTGGCGAGGCTTCGGGGCTGCCAAGGGGAAAACCCTTCTTCTCGATGCTGAACTCAGGGGGAGCCTCGGTGGGAAGCGGTGTCTCGTATGAGTACTTGACTTGAACCTCCTCGAGCGCCTGCTCCCAGTAGGCGCGCGCCGCGCGCTCCTGGATGGCCCGCCGTCGGGCGTCCCATTCTTTGCGCGTCTCGAGGAAGCTCGCGGGCGGGTCAGGCCGCAGGCGGGTCGTCGGTCGGTAGGAGAGATATCCTAAGACACCCAGAACAATGGCCAGCGCCACCGCGCCACCGCTGACCTTGGCCCGGCGCTTCTCCGGCTTTCCGAGCGCGATCGGTTCGCCACCCATGGCCGTCCGTCTTTCTCTCGATATCGGCAAACCTGCGGTCTAGACTGAGAGGGGAGCAGTGGCCGAGACGGCCACCAGTCGAACATACTTGTGCCAGAAAGGACCGACAGAGTCAAGGCCTTGCCTTAGAGGGCAGGGTTTGCGTCCATCTCCACTAGGCGGCGCCAGCGGCGGTCGACTTCCTGCTGGATGGCCTCGGTCACGGGGGCGAACTTGTCCACGATGCGAAACCCCATCCTCGGGTCAGACCCCCAATTGAGCGGGCAAGGCGAGAAGAAGCGCCCGAAGACGAAGTCGCCTTCGCGCACCATCTTCTGCGCTTTGCGCGCTTTCATCAGCAGGTCACGAAAGTTCGACTCCGCCGCCTGAAAGAGGTACGGCGCGTGCGTGCCGCGCAGGATTTCCACGATGTCCTTGTGGTGCTGGAGCTTCCCTTTCTGCTTCGGGCCGACGTTGGCGTTGGTGAAGCGTTGGCCGAGCAGGCCGGTGTAGCAGAGTTGGCCGCCGGTGTTCATGTAACCCTTGTTGTCGTATTCGAGGACAATCATGGGATCGTTCCGCAGGGCCGCGCCGATCACCTGGTCCATGCCGATGTCGTCGCCGCCGTCGCCGGTCACGACGATGAACGTGATCTCATCGTCCATCTTGCCTTGGCGGCGGAGGCGCTGGTACATCTCAATGGCGCCCGTCGCGGTCGAGGTGGCGTTGTGAAAAAGGTTGTGGAAATACGGAACGCGGAAACTTGTGGAGGGAAAGCCCGTCGTCACCAGCATGCCGCAGCCGGTGTTGAAGAAGAACACCACCTGCCCGTCGATGCCGCGCAGGAACATCTCGAGATTGGAAAAGAGGCCGCACCCGGGGCAGGCGGAATGCTTTTCGATGCGATGGGGCATGTCGGCCAGCTCGCGCAAATCGACGCGGTCTTTGCCGGCATTGCGGGTTACCTCCGCGCTGGAGATCGGCGCGGTCTTCGCGACGGGCCGGGCATCGCGGTCACCGGCCCAGGCTTGGTAGTAGCCTTTCCAGCGCTTCTCGTGGTCGGGGACGTTGGGGAAATTCAGCGCCAAACGGAAGAGATACTCAGCGTCCTCGGGATAGAAGTTCAGCCCGCCGATTCCGTACGTGCGGCTCAAGATCAAATTGTGATCAGCAGATCGCTGTAAGACCGCGCCGACTTCATTGGCGAGGTAGTTGTTCGCCCCGTACTGTGAAACGCGTTCGGCGACCAGGATGCGGTCCACCGAGAAAAGCGTCTGCAGAATTGTGTCGGCGGGCCAGGGCCGCAGCACGGTCGGCGAAACCAGCTTAACGCTGCGACCTTCCTGGCGCAGTCGGTCCACCGCCACCTTGGACGCTTCCGCCGCCGAGTTCAGGATGAAGAGCGCCACTTGCGCGTCGGGTGCGCCGTAAACCTCGAGGAATTGATAGCGGCGCCCGCTCAATTGGGCATACTCCTCGAAGATCCTGGGCAGCAGCTTGAGCGCCTTCTCCATCTTCTGATCAATCAACACCTTCGTGTTGATGAGGTCGTCGTTCATGTATGGGCCGAAGGTATGCGGGTGCTTCACGTCCAGCAGCGAAAGCCGGCGCGGCGGCTCGGGTCCGATGAATTCCCGCACCGCGCGGCGGTCTGTGAAGACCTTGATGCGCCGGTTGGCGTGGCTGGTGTGGAAGCCGTCGTAGGCAACGAGCGCGGGCAGGTTCACGGCTTCCGCGATCTTGAGCGCGATGATATTGAGATCGTAAACCGCCTGCACAGTGGGCGCGCAGAGGGTGACCCAACCCCAGCCGAGGGTCGCCGCCAAGTCGGAGTGGCCGTTCTTGATGTTCAGGGGAGCGTTCACATCGCGCGTGGCAAGATTGAGAACCACGGGAAGGCCGAGACCCGCAAGGGCGGGCAGCTCTTCCGCCTTCAGGAGAAGCCCCTGAGAGGAGGTGACATCAACCGCTCGCCCGCCGGCGATGGCCATCCCGGCCACAGTGGAAATGGCGGCCAGCTCCGACGTGCCCACGACGAAGCTCAAGTCAATCTCGCCCTGGGCGTAAGCACGATTGACGTACTCTCCGACTTCCGAGGACGGCGTAATAGGGTAATACCCTTCCCCGTCATAGCCGATGTCAATGATCGCGTGGGCCGCGGCTTCGTTGCCGCTGGAAATGATGGTCTGCTGATCGAGCATGGGTAGTTCCCCTCGAGTTTTGCCTAGACTGGCAGCCGTAAAGCGGTAACTGAAACTGG
Organism: Terriglobia bacterium; assembly: GCA_020072655.1. Taxonomy (GTDB): domain Bacteria; phylum Acidobacteriota; class Terriglobia; order UBA7540; family UBA7540; genus JAIQGB01. Next base: position 4,958 of record JAIQGH010000192.1, read on the forward strand.
AAACTAGAAGATAGAAACTGGAAAAATGAAACTCGAAATTCGAAAATCGAAACTGGAAAATCGAAACGCAAGGACCTTAATCGTCCACGTCCCAAGCCCCGAAACCCGAGTCGCGAGTCCCGAGTCGCGAGTCCCGAACCCCGAGTCCCGGTGCTTCATGCCACCGCCAGTTCCGGTTCCTTCAGCGCCTTGCCGTGCTTGGTGGTCGGGGAGATCTACACGCATTGCATGCACCCCTTGCAGTACACGATTGCTCCCGGGTCCGGGCAGGGGACCAGGCAGAGGCCACAATGCGAGCAGTGCTCGGCGGCGAAGACCGGGACACGACCGAGCGGCGGAGCGCCCCGCTCCGGGATTGAAATGTTGGAGAACGCGTCGATGGCCCCTCCATTCAGCATGTTGGCGTAGCCGACTGGTGAACTCACACGCGCCGGCTCGACGAGCGGATATTCCGGGTGGGGCTCGAAGCGCTCGCTGCGCGCCCGGCCCACGGCCATCTCGAACGCCGCCAAGTTGGCCTCCTTTGCCCGGGGCCACTGTTTGCCGATCGCCTCTTTGACGATCTCCCCTGGGAATCCCAATTGGTGGGCCAGCACTGCCAACATCGGCATGTTGAGTCGCGATTGAGTTTCGGTGGCGATTCGCGTGGCATCGAGCGTCAGAATCTTGCCGCTCGGCAGCCGTAGCAGCTCCCGGATTTCGGAGGGGCCTTTCGTTGTGTTCACCATCACCGTCGCATCCGCCTGAAGCCCGGCGACGAGGTTCTGGGTCAGGACCAATGTCTCGCGGAAGACGCTCAACATGTGGGGGCGGCGCGTGGGGCCGCTCTCGCGGACCGGTGTGCCATAAAGGCATAGGCGGATCGAGACATCCGTGGGTGTGCCGGTCTTCTCGCTGCCGTACTTGGCGTCGTAGCCGCCGTCGAGATTCAAGGCCTCGACGGCAATCTTGAAAAGCAGCTTGGCGGCCATGTTGGCGCCGTCGCCCCCCAGCGCCGTCAACAAGATGTTCGTGAAGCCCAGCCCGTCCTGGTAGGGCAGCCTGTATTCCAGCATGATAGGGACACCTCGCCCTTGTGGAGATGACTCGTCGTCACTGCGAAGCAATCGTCCTTCCAAATCGTTTTGCCGCATTCCTCGACTGGGCGCTGTGGAACTCATCGGTCGGAAAGGGGCTAGAGGACAGAGCGTCGGTTTAGCTCAGCAGCCGAGACAGTTTGTCTCGACAGGGCCTTTGTGTCGGTGGTCGGCTTCCCGCAGACGCCTTTGCTGACTTGTCAGTGCGTCAACCTGTTCGGGAATCGCCTCGGCGGGAGTCATGCCGGGCCAATCCCGGCAAAGGAGATGGGGCTCGGCCGATTCTCCCGGGCGGAGCGGTAGATCGCCTGCATGATGGCCACATCCTTGAGCCCCTCGAGACCGTTGGGCTCCGGATCGCGCCCCCGGCGGACGGACTCGGCGAAGGCGTCGAGTTCCAGGACAAACTCGTCCATCGCTTTGAACTTCTTCTCGAACCAGCGGCCGCCGATCTTGCCGAACAGACGTCTCTCCTCGTCGTAGGCGTAAGCAGAATTGAGTGCCGCCCAGCCCTTCTCTCCGTGGATGTGCAGAAAAGAAGCTTGTGCCGCGCCGTAGCTCGAACTCGCCTGGAGCACAATTCCCTCCGGGAATTTGAGCTGGAAGGAAACATTCTCCTCGACCTCACTATAGCGTGCCGGATCAAGCGACCAGGCATAGGCGGACGCTTCGATGGGGTCCTTATCCACAAGCCAGCGCGCCGTGTTGACGCAATACACGCCCACGTCGACGAGCGATCCGCCGCCCGCCTGCTGGCGATCGAATTTCCAGGCTGGGCTCCCCTTCCCCGGTGGGAGGTAGATTGTGAAAGCGGAGTGGAGGATCCTGATGCGGCCCAGCCTGCCGCTCCTCACCAAGGCTTTGAGCGCCCGGCTGGCGGGCTCGAAGTATTTGCGGTAGGCGATCATCAGGCGGACGTTGTTCGTCCGGCAAGCGTCAACCATCTCGCGGCATTCCTCGACGGTGTTCGCCATCGGCTTCTCGCATAAGACATGCTTGCCGGCGTTGGCGGCGCGGATCGTGTATTCGGCGTGGGTGCCGTTCGTCGTGGCGACGAAAACGGCGTCAACCTGGGGGTGATGCAGACACAAAACGTAGTCGTCGTAGGTGTAGTAATCGGGGGCGCCAAACTTCGCCGCCAGGCGCCGGGCCTTGCGCTCGTCACCGCTCACCAGCGCCACGAGCTTGGTTTTCTTGCTGTGCCGGAAGGCCGGAAGGATCGCCCGCTCGCTGATTCCTCCCAGGCCCACGACTGCAAACCCTAGCTGTTTCGAAGGCGCCATCGTGTGATTCCTCCTCTCCAAAGGTAGGGCCGCCCTTCAATGCGGCATCATGCTGAATTCAAACCTGCCCGGCTCCCGACGCCGTCGAGACAAGTTCCGCCCGACGCTACTTGTTCTTCCACACCGGCTTGCGCTTTTCAACTAGGGCGCGCAAGCCCTCCTGGGAATCCTCCAGCTCGAAGAGCTGGTTCAGGTAGATGTCCTGAGAGCGTTTCAAAGCTTCCTCGAAAGGCCGCCACGTTCCTTCGAAGATGACCTGTTTCATCATAGAGAGGACCGGCCCGCTCTGGTCGGCGATGCGCTTGACTAGCGCGTCCACGCTCTCCTTCAGTGCCGATTGCGGGACGACGCGGTTGACGAGCCCCATCGAAAGCGCCTGCTGGGCGTTGATCGGCTCGCCGGTCAGCAGCAATTCCATGGCGCGCTTCGGCCCGATGACGCGGGGATAAACGACCGCGCCCATGGGTGGAAAGACGCCCAGCTTGATCTCCGGCTGAAGGAAGCGGGCGTTCTCCGAGGCGATGACAATGTCGCAAAACGTGGCGAGCTCGCAGCCCGCGCCGTTCGCCACGCCCTCGACCACGGCCAGCACGGGCTTTCCGACCTGCGCCATGGCGAGCAGGAAACTGTGAAAGGCGTCCATCATCTGGAAGACCATGTCGGCCTTGTACCCGATGGCCTCCATACCCGCCGAGAAGTAGCCCTCGCATTCGGGGGCCGAATCGAGCACGATCAGCCGCACGTCGTCGCGGGTGTTCAGGCTCTCGACCGCGCGCGTCATCTCCTTCAGCATTTGGATGTTGAAGACGTTGTGCTTGGGTCGCGCCATCGTGAGATGCGCCACCGTGCCGGAGGCGTCCCAGCGGATCAACTGAAACGGCTTTTCCTCTTCGGCTTTCTCCGCTCCCGTCAGGAATTCCATCGGCTCATCAGGCATCGTACCCTCCTTCGCGCCGCGCGATTTCCATCGGGATGTTCGTCCCGATCGGACAGCGCCGCGACATCCTCCGCGTGACCCTATTTCAACCTACTCCCGCATTTCCCGCAATAGTCGAATCCTTCCGGGATTCCTTTGGCGCCGCAATCCTGACAGGTCAGGGTCGGCGCGCCCCAAACGAATTCGCTCGACTTTCCCGCGGCGGCGCGCTCCCACATCCCGCGATAGTCCGGTGGACGCTTTTCGAGGAAGGCCTGCACACCCTCGTAAGGCTCCCAGGAAGTGGAGTGGATCGTAAGCCAGTCGCGGGCGTGGCCGGCGGTGAACGACCACGCCAGGTCCTTCCAGAAATCCAACTGCTGCTTCGAGTAGCGCATGCACTCGGGGAACTTGTGGATGAGCTTACGGGCGAGGCCGTTCACGGCGCGGTCGAGTTGGCGATAGGGGACCACCTGGTTCACCAGTCCCCAGGCAAGCGCCTGGTCGGCGGAAATCTCCTCGCCGGTAAGGAGCATTTCGCGCGCCCGGCGCTCGCCAACGAGAAGGGGAAGCCACTGTGTCGGGCCCAAGGCATCGACCAGCCCCACGCTCGTTCCCACTTGCACGAAGCGCGCGTGGTCGGCCGCGACAGCGAGGTCGGCGGCGAGATTCCAGGCGTTGCCTCCACCGGCCACGACACCGTTGATGCGCGCGATGGTCGGCTTGCCCATATGGCGGAACAGTTCCAGCGCTTCGATCAGCAGACCCTGCCATTTCCAGTGATTCCGCGGACGCTTCAGGAACTCGCGGGAAAACTCCCCTGCGTCGCCCCCCGCGCAGAAGGCCTTATCGCCCGCCCCCGTCAGCACCACCACGGCGACGGAATCGTCCCAGGCAGCATCGCGGAAGGCCTGGCCCATTTCGCGTAATGTCTGGGCGCGGCAGGCGTTGTACACCTCGGGCCGATTGAGGGTGACGCGGGCAACGGCCTCTTTTTTCTCGTAAAGGATGTCTTCAAACCCGAGCCGAGAAAC